>CAYOIS010000055.1:0-11551 GCA_964404055.1 uncultured Anaerolineae bacterium
CTGATAGCTCAAAGCCCATCCGATGATTGAGTAGGCCCCGCTTTTTCAAAATTGCCTCCACCTGGTAACAATCTCTTGGCGCAAGTGCTTGCAAACTTTGCGTCCTTACTCCATAAGGGTATAATAAAGTTAATCGCAGAATAAGGAGGGCGGCTGTGCGGAAGATTAGGATAATTGTAGCTGATGATGAACCAATAATCCGGATGGACCTTAAGGAAATGCTGACTAACCTCGGTTACCTCGTCGTAGGGGAGGCCGGAGATGGAAGGAGCGTTGTGAACATGGCCCGTGAACTCCGCCCCGATTTGGTGATTATGGACATAAAGATGCCGGATATGGATGGAATTGAAGCTGCCCGTATCCTCACCCAGGAGGATATTGCACCTGTAATTTTCCTCACCGCCTACAGCCAAAAGGAGCTTGTGGACCAGGCCAAGGAAGCGGGGGTTGTAGCCTACTTGGTAAAGCCTTTCCGGGAATCGGACTTGGCCCCAGCTATAGAAATAGCCTTGGCTCGCTTTGAGCAGTTCAGAGCCCTCAAAAAAGAAGTGGCCGACCTCAAAGAGGCGCTTGAAACCCGCAAACTGGTGGAAAGAGCTAAAGGAATCCTCATGGATACACAAGGCCTATCTGAGGCCGAAGCCTTCAGGCGTATCCAGAAGCTGAGCATGGATACCCGTAAGCCTATGAAGGAGGTGGCCGAGGCTATAATCCTGGCCTATGAGGCCACTAAAAAACTTGAATAGGAGGAAAACTGTGGACTATGAAGAAATTGAGCGCAAAATTGTCCAATGGCTCAAAGGCAAAGTGGAAGAAGCCGGTGCCAGAGGTTTAGTCCTGGGGATAAGCGGAGGCCTTGATTCTTCCGTAACCGCTGTATTGGTTAAGAAGGCTGTAGGCGATAACCACTTAGCCCTCATCTTACCTTGCCACAGCCATCCGCAGGATTTGGAGCACGCCAACTTCATAGCTAAAACCTTTGGCTTGAAAACCGAGACCGTAGATTTGACCCCGGTTTACGACCTACTCCTCACCATTCTGCCTCCAGGGACGCCGATGGCCAAAGCCAACCTCAAGCCACGGCTGAGAATGCTCACCCTCTACTACTACGCCAATACCCTCAATTACTTGGTTGTAGGGACCGGAAACAAGAGTGAGCTCATGGCCGGCTATTTCACCAAATATGGCGATGGGGGAGTTGACTTGCTTCCCATCGGCAACTTATATAAAACTCAACTTAGAGAGTTCGCCCGTTACCTTGGAATCCCGGAGGAAATAATCCTTAAGCCCCCCAGCGCTGGCCTCTGGGAGGGTCAGACCGATGAAGGAGAAATGGGCATAACTTATCCTGAATTGGACTCAATCTTAGAAGCCTTGGAAAGCGGGAAAGCCGAGGGGGCTTCTCCCCTCGTTTTAAAAGTGAAAAGGATGGTTGAATCCTCAGCCCACAAGAGGGCTACACCACCAATTTGCCCGCTCTAAAGGAGAGAACAATGCATGGATACTATGAACTTCACACCCATTCTTTTTTCAGCGATGGGGAACTTCTGCCCAGCGAGCTTGTACGCCGGGCCTATATCAAAGGATGCATTGGCATAGCCATAACCGATCACGCTGATGCCTCAAACCTTGAAAGGGTTGTGAAAGAGCTCGTAAAACTGGCCAAAGAGCAAGCCAATAGCTTCCCTATCCCGGTCATTCCGGGAGTTGAGATAACCCATGTCCCGCCTTCACTGATATCCACCCTGGCTCAAAAGGCCAAGGAATTGGGAGCTGGGATTGTAGTTGTGCATGGCGAGACTATAATGGAGCCGGTTCAGCCGGGCACAAACCGAGCTGCTGTGGAATGCCCCTACGTTGATATACTGGCCCACCCCGGCTTCATAACCTTGGAAGAAGCACAAATAGCTGCCCAAAATGGTGTTTATTTAGAGATAAGTTCCCGAAAATGGCATTGCCTGACCAATGGCTATGTGGTCAAAATAGCGAAGCTCGCCGGAGCGAAGTTACTGGTCAATTCCGACGCTCACTCTCCAAGCGACCTTATGAACCCCGAGCTGGCCATGAAAGTGGCCATGGGGGCAGGGCTGGAGGGGGAAGAGCTTGAGCTTACCTTATATCATAACCCCAAGACCTTAGTGGAGAAAGCTCTAAACCATATTAGCGGGGTTAGTTCATGACCAGGTTTTTCTCCTGGCTTTTAATCTTAGCTGGGATAATTATAATATGCTTAACCCAACGGGGAGAAATGGATGCGCAATTAGTGACTCTCTCCTCAAAGCCAGAGCCTGCAAGCACTGTTCTCACGCTAATGGTTACGGAAAAGAGACCTTCTAACCCAATGCCTACTCCTGTCCCTGAACGTGCCCCTAAACCTGTGAGGATTGTCATCCCGGCGATAGGGGTTGATGCGCCAGTAGTTGAAGTCGGGGTAAAAATCATCAAAACCGAGAAAGGCACTCTGGCTCAATGGGAAACAGCTGATTACGCCGCCGGCCATCATTCTACCAGTGCTAACCCCGGTGAGAAGGGGAACATTGTAATTTCCGGGCACAACAATATAAAGGGCAAAGTTTTCCAAAGGCTTTGGCAACTGAAGCCTGGTGACAATGTCTTCCTCTACAATGCTGAAGGTAAAGTCTTTGCCTATGAGGTCAAAGAAATTCTACTGGTTCAGGAGAAAGGGGTTAGCGAAGAGCAACGCCGGGCCAACGCCAAGTACATTGAGCCTACGCCAGATGAGACCTTGACCTTAATTTCTTGTTGGCCCCCCCACGGAAACTCCCACAGGGTTATAGTGATTGCTAAGCCAGTCAAAAGGCCACTATTAAGGAGAAATGTGATAAATTAGGAGGGAAACTGTGGAGGAGAAGAAACGTATCCTTTGCATAGAAGACGAGCCGGAGATGATAGAACTCATAAAAGTCATCCTGGAGAAAAAGGGGTTTGAAGTCAGAGGAGCGGTTGGTGGTAAAGAGGGGCTGGAGAAAGCTAAGTCCGAAAAGCCTGACCTCATCCTTCTGGACCTCATGATGCCGGAAGTAGATGGTTGGGAAGTTTACCGACAATTGAAAAGCGATGAGGAATTGAAAGACATCCCGGTTATTGTGGTTACGGCTCGTGCTCAGAGCATAGACAAAATTTTGGGGCTGCACATAGCCAAGGTTGATGATTACATCACCAAGCCTTTTGGCCCGAACGAGTTGGTGGAGAGCATAAACAGGGTGCTTGGAATGAAAAAAGCCGGGCCATAGCCCGGCCTCTCTTCATTTGCCCTGGGCAGGCTTAGGGGGCAATTCAATGGGAGCCCATGGGCTTATCTTGCGGATTTTCTGAATTATCCGCTCCCTTTCCGCAGGGTCAGTTGCAGCGGCCAATTTAGCCCTTAGCTTCCTTAGTTTCTGCTTGCGGACTCTCCTCCGCCTCAGCTCTTGTTCCCTTTCTCTCACCATGTTCTCCCTCCTTGTTTCTTTTTTTGGCGCCACCAAAGGAAGGCACCGGGAAGGCTTGTTATATAAATTATAGCCTGCATGACCAAGGAAAGGGAAAAAGCGCCAGCTGGGGAGGCCACCCCTGCCACGTTGTTGTAGAGGAAAACGAAGGTCCCTTGGTTCACTCCAAGTCCCCCAACAGATGGTATGAGCAAGGGAGCAAAAGGTGTTAGGGGATTAAGGATGAAGATGTAAATTGGCGAAATGCCGGCATGGACGGCCTCCGAAGCACACCAGTTAACCAGACTTGTCAAGTAAAGGCCTAAAATTGCCACAAGGAAAGCCTTGCCCAAGGCCGCAGGCTTCTCCCTGTAAACGTTCACTGCACTTGAAAGGCGCAGAAAAACAGCGTTTCCTCCGACAATCCGCTCCAAAAGCTTCCGAAGCCGGCGGCTGAGGAGGGAAGCAAAACCCAATAAGAAAAGGATGTTCGCCGCTAAGACCACCAAAGCCAAGCTGGAAAAATCCCTCCTTCCAAGCCCCCAGAGGGCAAAGGCTACCCCTAAAAGCCCACCGAAGAGGAAGGAAGCCAATCCTACAAGCCTATCCACCAGGACCGAAATAGCTGCTTCGGCCGCTTGCTCCGAATCCACGGCTAAACCATAGCCTCGCATAACATCTCCGGCCACCATCGGAAGGAGGAAATTGCCGAAGAAGAGGCCGGTGAAGAAGTAACCTGTGAGGTTGCCGAAAGGCACATCCATCCCTGCCGACTTTAGAAGCAATTGCCATTTGTAGATGTTAGTGAAGATAGCTAAGAAATAAATTGCGAAGGCTAAAACTAAAAGGTCAAGCCTGGCTTTCAGGAAAAGCTCCCAGGATTGGTGTATCTCGGGTTTAGTGAGGAGGAAAATTAAAAGGCCCAGGCTTATGGTTACCTTCAAGGCCGTAGTGATGGCCTTTTTCATTCCTCTTTATCCCCGGCATCAATAATTGGTGCGAAGGGGTCCAAGGTAAGCTTGCTTATGGCCGAAGGCGGGGCCTTTTCCAGCCTCGGCGGAGGCTCTACCTTCTTAGTGGTCCAAGCCATATCCCAGACCACATGGGTACGCCCGCGGATGTAATAATCGTAAGCGCCGAGGAGCCGGGCAAAGGCTTCTATCGCCGCTAAGGCTATGAGCACGTATATGAGCCTTATCGCCCCCCAAAGTTCTGCAAGCCAGAGGCGTACGACTCGCCATGTATCCAAGCTGGCAACTTTGTAGCCATATTTGCGCATGAGGTGGAGGTGACCAGCATAGTTTCGTCGCCTCTGGCGAATGAAATCCCCAAGCGTTGTAGGACCCATGTTAAATACTACAGCGTCGGGGGCATAACGGACCTCAAGCCCGCGCTTTATCACCAATGCTTCCACAAAAGCTTCATCCATGGCCACATCTGGCGGAATCTGGTCAAAGACTTTGCGAAAAGCGATAAGTTCCCCAAGCCTTGGGATTTCCATGCACAGTTCGTGTTCCAGCTTAAGCCTGAGGTGAGAGAGGGCAGCAATGATGTGGTCTGGGGTGTTAACCGCTACCTTCTGCGCTCCGGTCATCCCCACTTTGGGGTCCTTGAACATACGGACCAAGTTCTCAATGGCATCGTAGCGGGGGAGGGTATCGCCGCTTTCAAGGACGCATATATCCTCTTTGGCGTGCTTTAAAAATAGGTTCACGGCGGAGGTTTTGCCTTCGCGGCGTTCTTGGACCAAAAGTTTTATCCTAGGGTCCTTTTTCTGATACTCTTGCACTATGTCCACGGTGCGGTCGGTGCAGCCCGAGGCCACAACGATTATCTCCGTAATCTCCACTTCATGCAGCTTCTGGTTGAGGAGGGCATCCAAAAGCTTGCCGATATTAGCCTCTTCGTTGTAGGCGGTAACACCGACACTGCAACGGATTTTCCCTTCTCCTCCCAAGTTCTCCCCCCATTTAAAGGATGTGTTGAAATTTTAGCACAGAAAAACGGGAAAGGCCAAAACTAAAGCTGGGCTAAGTTCCTGCGGAAATATTCAACTGTAGCTTTCAGCCCCTCCTCCAAGGGGACAAGCGGCTCCCATCCCAGTTCACGTTTGGCTTTCTCCGCCTTGAGGCATATTTTGAACACTTCCCCCTGCTTGGGCGGGCCATGCACGGCCATACCTGGGTAACCCGTAAGTTCCTTTAGGAGCCGGAAAATTTCATTGACCGATGTGCCCTTGCCCCAGCCCAGGTTGTAAATCCCACACCCTTCTTTCTTCAAGGCCAAGATGTTGGCCCTGGCTACATCTCCCACGTAAAGGAAATCCCTCTCTTGTTCCCCCGAACCATTGATTACAGGTTGTTCTCCTCGCAGCATCTGCCCTGTGAATATCGCTACCACTCCAGCTTCCCCAAAGGGGTCTTGCCTGGGGCCGTAAACGTTAGGGTAGCGGAGGGAGATGTATTCAAGGCCGTAATTTAAGTAGTATAAGTGCAGGTAATGCTCCACGGCATGCTTGCTGGCGCCATATGGGTCCAAGGGGTTTATGGGATGCTCCTCATCAACTGGAAGGTATTCAGGCTCTCCGTAGACCGCACCGCCTGTGGAAGCATAGATTATCTTCTTAACCTCGTAGCGGCGAGCCAGCTCTAAGAGGTTAAGCGAACCGAGGATGTTGACTTCGGCGTAAAGCATGGGCTTGAGCATTGATTCACGGACGTTTACCAAAGCTGCTTGGTGGGAGATAACTTCAGGCCTTTCCTTCTCAAATACTTCCTCAAGCTCAGGGGAACGGATGTCTACCTGGTAGAAGCGGGCTTTAGGGTTCACGTTTTCCTTTTTGCCTGTGTGCAAATTGTCCACTATCACTACTTCATGGCCCTCTTGGATGAAGGAATCCACCACATGCGAGCCGATAAAGCCTGCGCCTCCTGTCACCAAAATTTTCATGATGCCTCCTTCTTTGAGCGGAATCGGTAGAGCCAGTACAAGGCTATGGAACCGGCCACTGCAGCATTTAGCGATGAAACTTTGCCTTCCATCGGCAGTTTGAGGAAAAGGTCGCACTTTTCCCTTACCGAGGGCCTTAAACCCTTCCCCTCGCTTCCTACCACCAAAACGATTGGGAATGGAGGAGCAGTTTCCCACAAGTCCTGAGCTTGGGGAATGGCTTCAAGCCCAGCAACCCAGAATCCCTCCTCCTTTAGCTTTTCCAGGGTTCGGTTGATGTTTGGAACTTGAACGATTTTTAGGTATTCAACAGCTCCAGCTGAAGCTTTCACTACTGCCGGGGTTATGCCCACGGCATTTCGCTCTTGGATTATGACCCCTTTCACGCCTGTGGCCTCAGCTGTGCGCAGGAGGCTCCCCACGTTTTGCGGGTCTTGCAATAAATCCAGGGCCAGCACAACCCCTTGCTCGCCCTGTAGGATTTCGTCTAAAGAAGCGTAAGGGTAAGGGGAGGCTTCCAGGAGAACGCCCTGATGGGAGCCATCAGGCACGGCAGAATCAAGCCGCTCTTTTGGCATGAAAATTGGGTAGAGGCCTAAGCGGCCAGCTAAAGAGACGATTTCATTTATTGGTGGGGAGTCCTTCGTCCCCTCGGCCAGGATGAGGCGATAGAACTTTCGGCGCCGGGCTTTCAGGGACTCCAGCACAGGGTGGCGGCCGTAGAGAAATTCCCGCCCTGGATTTGGCTTTAGAACCTCCTCTTTTAAACTCTTGCCCTTCGCCACCTGGTCCCCTGAGGTGTATCTTCCAGGATTATGCCCAGTTCCCGCAACCTCGCCCTTATGCGGTCGGCTTTTTCCCAATCCTGAGCTTTACGGAATTCCTGGCGCAGTTCTATCAGGAGCTGGATGAGAGGTATTTCCAGCTCTCCCCTTACTTCCTCCGGGAACTTCTTGGGGATTATGCCCAGGATGGTATCGCCAAGCTCGGTATAAAGGCTGTCTATGGCCATCAGGGCATCTTTAGAAAGGGGCCTGTCGCTTGCCAGCCAAGTGTTAACTTCCCTTGAGAGCTCAAAGAGCTCGGCAATGGCTAAGGGGGTATTGAAATCGTCCTCCATGGCAGCCAGGAAGCGGGCCTTGCGTGAAGCCAGGACATCGGCCACATCTTGGGGGATGGGGCCAGTTTCGGAGAATGGGATGCGTTCCCTCACCTCTTTAACCGTATTCCATAGCCTCTCAAGCCCCCTCTCCGCAGCCGATAAAGCTTCATCGGAGAAGTCCAGAGGTGAGCGATAGTGGCTGGTGAGTATGAAGAAACGCACCGTCATAGGGCTATACCGCTTGAAGAGGTCCTTAAGGTAAATGGCGTTCCCCAAGGATTTGCTCATCTTGACCCCTTCAACCGTCACCATGTTGTTGTGCATCCAGTAACGGACGAAGGGGAGGCCATAGGCTGCTTCGCTTTGGGCGATCTCGCACTCGTGGTGGGGGAATATGTTGTCCATACCCCCGCCGTGGATGTCAAAGGGCTGGCCGAGGTATTTGGTGGACATGACTGAGCATTCAATGTGCCAGCCGGGGTAGCCCCATCCCCATGGGCTTGGCCAACGCATTATGTGCTCAGGCTCGGCCCTCTTCCAAAGGGCAAAGTCGGCCGGATGCTTCTTATCGGGGCTGGGGTCAATGCGGTATCCCTCAATGAGCTCTTCAACCCTCCGCCCCGAAAGTTTACCATATTCCGGGAATTTGGCCACTTCAAAGTAGACGGAACCGTTCACCTCATAAGCGAAGCCCTTCTCCAAGAGGGTTTTTACCAACTCTATCTGCTCAGGTATGTGCCCACTGGCCCTGGGGGAAATATCGGGCCTCTGGATATTTAAAGCGTCCATGTCTTCAAAGTAGCTTCGGGTGTATTTTTCCACCACTTCCATCGGCTCAAGGCGCTCAATTTTGGCCTTCTTAAGGACCCGGTCTTCCCCTGTCTCCAACAAGTGGCCGACATCGGTTATGTTTTGGACATAGCGGACCTTGTAGCCCAGATAGCGCAGGAATCGCACCACTACATCGAAGGACACATAGCTTTTGGCGTGGCCGATGTGTGGGTGATCGTAAACCGTAGGCCCGCACACGTAAATTCCGACGAAGCCTGGGTGCAATGGTTCAAACTTCTCTTTACGGCGGGTAAGGGTGTTGTAGATTTCCAATGCCATAACCCCTCCTACTTCCGGCCATTGGGCTGAGCGAAGATTATCCTCCCTTTATCGGTCTGGAGGACCTTGGTTACGGTTACTTCAATTGTGGAATTGATGAAGCGACGGCCGTTCTCCACTACCACCATAGTGCCGTCATCCAAGTATCCTACCCCTTGGTTGGGCTCTTTCCCCTCTTGGATTATGTGGATGGTGATGCTTTCGCCAGGCAGGACCACAGTTTTTACAGCGTTGGCCAACTCGTTCAAGTTCAGGACTTCAACCCCTTGCAAGCGGGCTATCCGGTTGAGGTTGTAGTCGTTGGTGAGGATTGGACACTGGAGCTTGCGAGCCAGGAGGATGAGCTTTTCATCCACCTCTTTCCCTTCTTCAACGTCAATATCGCTAACTTGCACTGGTATTATGGCCTCTTTGCGTAGCTTTTCCAGCATTTCAAGGCCTCTTCTGCCCCTATTGCGCCGGAGGATGTCTTGCGAATCGGCTATGTAGCGGAGCTCGTTGAGGACAAAGCGCGGGATTAAAAGCGTGCCTCGCAAGAAGCCCGTCCGGCTTATATCCACTATGCGCCCGTCAATTATCACGCTGGTGTCCAATATGATGTAATTTTCAGGATGCAATGGCTCACCTCTGAGGGCAAACCGTGACCCAAAGAGGCGCAGGAGGTCGTTCTGGCGGATTATCGCCACCATCACGGAGAAGGAGGTGGCGATGAGGGTAGCAATGGAGGGGAGGATTTTCCCCAGAGGGTTGGGTAAGAAGGAAATGGGTATGGAAAGTAGGGCCGAAATCAAAAGCCCCAAGATAAGCCCGATGAACCCAGCTATGAGGTTTCGGGCGGGCAATATTTTCACCCTTTCCTTAATCCACCGGAAGGGGTAAATCGTAATCCATGGAGCTATAACGAAGCCAAGCGCTCCTGAGGCCAAAGAAAGGCTTAGGATGTAGCGGAGGGATTGGTCAAAGAAACCCCCGGCCAACAAAGTCCCAATCTGCCAACCGATGAAGCCAAAGATAATCATTCCCAAAAAGCGCAAAAGAATCATCATAATCCACCTCCTTTTCTCAGCAGGGCCGGGAAAGGAGGCGCTGGCGGAAGGCTTCGTAGAGGATGATTCCAGCGGCTACAGCTGCGTTCAAGGATTCAATTGGCCTTGCCATAGGAATAGAAACAATTTGGTGAGCCAATTGGCGGGCTTCTCCGGTAGCTCCTCTTGCCTCACCTCCTATTACTAAGACCGAAGGGGCAGTCCAATCAACTGCGAAGTACGGGACTGGCCCTTGCGGGTCGGCCAGGAGGATTTGCTTTCCTTCAAAAAGGCTCCTCAGTTCTTCCCAGGAAGCATTGGGTTTTAGAGGGATGTGGAAATGAGCACCCATCGCTGCCCGCACCGCTTTCGGGTTGAAGGGGTCGGCAGAGCCAGGGGTTGTAGCTAAGAAAGCTGCCCCTACAGCCGCAGCGGTGCGCATCACTGCCCCCAGATTTTCGGGGTTCTGGACCCCATCCAAGACCACGGCCAGTTCCCAATTTTCCGGGAGCGGTAGCTCCGGGAAAGGGAAAACGGCCACTATGCCTTGGGGAGTTACAGTAGAAGAAATGGCCTTTATTATGGCCTCCGGGACTTGATAACACGGGGCTTCTTCCAGGGGCAAAGCTTCTTTATGAGCAAAATCTTCCGAATAGAAGACAAAGACAGGCTTAAATCCTGCGCTAATAGCTTCTTTTATTATCCGGACCCCTTCCACCAAGAACAGCTTGTGTTTCCATCGCCCTTTGCGGGTCAAGAGGGAGCGAGCGAGCTTGACCTTCTCGTTCTTTAGGCTTTTAATCACCCCACCTTCCCGGCCCTTTTCAACTGTTAAAGAGCAGCTTTAGCCACCTCTACCAACTCGGCAAAAGCCTTTTGGTCTTTTACAGCCATTTCGGCGAGGATTTTCCTGTTGACTTCAACTCCTGCCTTTCGCAGGCCAGAGATGAACTTTCCGTAAGTAAGGCCATGGGCCCTTGCTGCGGCGTTAATCCTTACAATCCAAAGGCGTCGGAAATCCCTCTTCCGTTCCCTTCGGTCTTTATAGGCATAGGCGAGGGATTTCATCATAGCCTCATGGGCTCGCTTGAATAGGGCATGCCTTGCCCCGAACTGGCCTTTTGTAAGCTTAAGAACCCTCTTATGGCGCCTTCTTGTTACAACTCCTGCCTTTACCCTCACTTCAACTCCTCCTTAGCCAAGGTATGGTGCAAGGCGGCGGACCTTCTTCTTATCGCCCCTGCAAGTAACCTCTAACATCTCGGAGAACAAAGCCTTAGCCCTGGCCGATTTCTTCCGGCGCAGGTGGCTCTTGCCCTGCTTTGTCCTCAAAATCTTGCCTTTGCCTGTAACCTTAAAGCGTTTTGCTGTAGCCTTATGAGTCTTAAGCTTCGGCACTTTCCCACCTCCTCACTTTGATGCCAAAATCATCACCAAACTTCTTCCATCGGACTGAGGCTTCTGGTCTATTTTAGCGATATCTGCTAACCCAGCCATTACTTTTTCCAAGAGCCTTAGGGCGAGCTCTGGGTGGTCCACCTCTCGCCCCTTAAAGAGCACCCTTACCCTAACCTTATTGCCCTCTTTCAAGAACTCTTTTATATCCTGGATGCGGTAAGAAAGGTCGTGTTCGGATATACTTGGTCGCAACCTTATCTCTTTAACCTCTCCCCCCTTGCGTGCCTTGCGGCTTTCTCTTTCCCTTCGGGCTTTTTCGTATAGGAACTTCTCGTAATCCATCAACTTGCAGACTGGGGGGTCGCTATCTGGTGCGACTTCCACTAAATCCAGGTCCTTCTGGTACGCTAGTTTCAGGGCTTCTTGGATTGACATGATGCCGATTTGCCGGCCGTCTTCGCCTATGACCCTCACCCTTGGGGCCTGAATCTCATGGTTCACACGGTATTGCGCTTTCACCTAAAGCTTTCCCCTCC
>CAYOIS010000056.1:0-11520 GCA_964404055.1 uncultured Anaerolineae bacterium
TTTGCACGAATACTTTGACATTGCGTATAACATCGTATGGATAAAAGAGGCTGCCGAAAGGAATTTTGGTGGGCGGAACAAACCGCATACCTGTTGTCATACACTGTTGCCGTGAACGCTTCAATCATGGGCATTTCTGGTGACCTTGGGTTTGGAATGAGCTTTCTTGTGCTCGGTTCAATTACCAAATCCAACCTCTCAAGCACTATCTGGCCGATGAGAGGCTGCGCCTCTTCGCTTTCGGCTAAAACATCAAAAATTCCAACCCGCCCTTTTAACTCCAACTTAACCCCGCCGTACACTTCCCTCTTTTCCACCCTCCCATCCGCATATTTTACCCTCACCTCTTCAATCTTCTCTAAGCCAAGCTCTTGAACCAGGCTTTTAGGTAATGCCACCATCGTTGCACCTGTATCAACAATCGCCTCTATTTCCACCGATTTCTTCGGGTCAGACAAACTTGTGATTTTTACCTTCTCAATTATCTTCCCCATTTCAGCCCCCCTTTCTGCGTTAAATTGTATTTGCTCCATTTAAAATGTCAAAACCTGACGGTTAAGTAGTGATTTTCTCCTCCCCGAAAAAGCTCTTCAGGTCTTCGTGACCCGATCAGGTAGACTTGGCCCTTTTTAAAGCCTTGCATTCCAGCTTACCGACTCCATTGATGGTTACCGGTGACTTGAGGCTCAACCGAGGTCAAATGGCAAATTTTACCACCGAAGAAGAGTTAGAGGAACCTTTGGAACACTTCGTTCCCCAGGAGCCTTCCCCGTGGGCTCAGGCGGACCCCTCCTTCGCTCTTTTCCAAAAGTCCAAGCTCCAGAAGCTCTTCCGTCTGAGGGCCGTAAATTTCCCAGAAATCCCGCCCGAACCGCCGCCGAAATTCTTCAAAGTTTACCCCCTCTTTCACCAGCCTCAAGCCGAGGATTACCGTCTCAGCCATCTCTATAGGCGGTGTTATCGGCTCTACTTCGCAAACTACCGGGGAGGGGAAGCCTTCAATCTCCGAGGAAGAAAGGAGGCGGATGTATTCCCTTGGCTCTAAGACATTGTGCCAGCGCATTCCCCAGTGGAAGGAGTGGGCACCGGCGCCAAAACCAAGGTATGGCAAGTTGAGCCAGTAGCGGAGGTTGTGCCGGCAGGCAAAGCCAGGTTTAGCCCAGTTGGATATTTCGTAGTGTTCGTAGCCTGCCTCCTCAAGCATTTCCTCTGCCAAGCAATACATATCGGCGGCGAGGTCTTCATCGGGGCGGGGGATTTCTCCCGAGGCCACCCATTGGGCCAAAGGAGTGCCTTCCTCAAGAGTCAGGGCATAAAGGGATAAGTGTTCAGGGGCGAGTTCCAGGGCCTTTTCCAAAGTTATACGCCACTTCTCCAAGCTCTGGAAGGGGATGCCGTAGATGAAATCCAGGTTTATGTTCTTGAAGCCGGCCTCCCTCGCTTCCAGAAAGGCTTTCATTATCTCCTCAGGGTTGTGGATTCGCCCCAAAAGGGCTAGTTCATCCGCGTGGAAGCTTTGGGCGCCCAGGCTGAGGCGGTTTACTCCCAATCTAAGCAGCGCTTCTAAAGAGGATTTATCTACTGTCCCAGGATTGGCCTCAAGTGTGATTTCAGCGCTTGGCAAAAGGCCAAAGTTCTCCTTTATGCTTTCAATCACCTTCCCGATGAACTCTGGAGGCAAAAGCGAAGGAGTTCCTCCTCCAAAGTAGAGGGTTTCTCCTGCCTCAGGCTCTGGGAACTGCGCAAGGTAAGATATTTCCCTAGTCAATGCTTCTACGTAGGGCTGGAAAAGCCCTTCAAGGCCAGCGTAGGAATTGAAATCGCAATAGTAGCACTTTTTCCGGCAGAAGGGGATGTGGACGTAAAAGCTAATCGCCATACCGTTCAATTATCTCCTGAGCGATTTCCTTCATGGGGCGGCGAGAGTCACGGCTGAGCCGGTGGATAAGTAGGAAAGCCTCGGTCTCCTTCATCCCCCCTTTTTCCATGAGTAAGCGCTTGGCTTTCTCCACCATCTCCCTGGTCCTAAGCGCTTCTTCCAAATCCTCCTTCTCCCGGCGGAGCCTTTCCCATTCTTCAAAGCGTTTCACAGCGATTTCCAGCGTTGCCAATAGTTCAGCTTCCTTCACCGGCTTTACCAGGTAAGCCATGGCTTCGGCTTCCCTGGCTCTCTCCACTAACTCCCTATCACCGTAGGCGGTCAGGATTATTACCGGGATAGGATTTACCTTGCGGAGGATTTCAGCTACTTCCAGGCCATCAATTTCCGGCATCTTTATATCCAGTATAGCCAAATCCGGGGAAGTGGAGTGCGCCAGCTCCAAGGCCTCTTTCCCGTCGGCAGCGGAGGCTACTACTTTGTGGCCAGCTTCTTCCAGGATTTTTTTGAGACCAAGCCTTATTATTGCTTCATCATCGGCTATCAGGATACGTAGCATTTCCTCCCCCTTGTTTAATATAAACCCGTTGGACGCTGAAGGCAAGAACTTGCTAAAAGCCGATGGAGATGATATCATGGAACTGAAAGCGAGGCAATGGCGTCAATATTCTATGGAAACCCCAGGATGGAGGCTATAACATGCCCAAATTTTTGAAGCTTTTTTCCTTGATAGCTCTTTTGGCCATCGCTTTGAACGGAGCCTGTGCTCCGAAAGCTCCCACGGAACCACCAGTAGTCCTCTCCTTCTCCCCGGCGGAGGGCGAAGAAGTAAAAGTGGACACCCCTATCACCATTACCTTTAGCCAGCCGATGGATAAGGAATCAGTGGAGAAAGCTTTGACCATAACCCCTCAGGTTAAAGGTACCATAAGTTGGAGCAAAAACACTCTGGTATTCCGCCCCGAAGGCGGTTGGGCCAGGGATACTCTTTACAGGGTAAGGCTTGGGGTTGAAGCCAAAAGCTCAGCTGGCTTGTTCCTATCTCGGCCCTTAGAATTTTCCTTCTCCTCTGCAGGCTACCTTGAAGTTTCGGCTGTCCAGCCCGCTCCTGGCTCTACAAGCGTTGGAGTTGAGCGCTCTATCTCCGTTGTCTTCAACCGGCCTATAGTCCCGTTGACTGCTATCGAGGAGCAAAAGGATTTGCCTCAGCCTTTGGAGATTGAGCCTGCGGTGAAAGGCAAAGGCTACTGGCTCAATACCTCGGTCTTTATCTTCAAGCCTGACCCTGCCCTTGCCCCCGCAACTACTTACACTGTCACGGTGAAGGCAGGCCTGAAGGACACCTCAGGCAATGCCTTGGAAAAAGACTATTCCTGGAGCTTTACAACTGAACCTTTCTACGCCAAAGATTTTAGCCCAAAGGGCTTTGAAGTTCCCCTAACTTCACCCATAACGGTGACTTTCAATGCCCCTGCCTCGCGCCAATCGGTGGAGAAGAACTTTTCGTTGGAAGAGGCAGATAAAAGGCAAAAGGTTCCTGGCTCCTTCCGCTGGGAGGACGATTACACCGTGGTCTTCACCCCCGCTCAGAAGCTTAAAGTGGGGACCAAATATCAGGTCCGGATAGAGAAAGAAGCCAGCTCAGCCTCAGGAGGAAACCTCATCTCGCCAATCCAATGGTCATTCCAAACCGTTCCATACCCTGCCATTTCCTACACTTACCCCCATGCTGGGGCGAAAGATGCTGACTTGTGGGGAATCAACATTCACTTCAATGCACCCATAGACCCCAAAACCTTGGCCGATAAATTCATCGTAACCCCAACTCTCACCAACGTTTATACTTGGTGGAACGAATTTGACCACGTTTTCTACTTAAGCGCTCAACTTGAGCCTTCCACTTTATACACCGTTACTGTGAAGCAGGGCATAGCTGACCCCTATGGCAATGTCATCAGGGAAGACTACGTTTTTACTTTCACCACCAAGGCCCTTGACCCGGCCGTATACTTAGCTACATTGGGAGACGTCCTTTATGATGCTCGCCAAGTGGAAGAGCTTTTTGCCAGGGTTTTTTACGTAAATGTCTCCCGTTTGGATTTCCGGCTTTACCGCTTGAGCGAGGAGGAATTTGTCAACCGCTCCTTCCTGCCCAAGCGCTCCTCGCTGATAAATTCCTGGTCTCAAGAGGTTTCACCTCCGCTCAACAAGACTGAAGTTTTAACCATCCCCTTGAGGATGAAGGATGGCTCCCCTCTCGCCCCCGGCCTTTACCTCTTAAGCGCGCGGGCCCCGGAATTGGAGAAGCTTGGTTACGAAGCCAAGCAATATTTTGCTGTAGTCAACACTGGGCTTGTCCTTAAGTATTATCCTTCCGGAGCTTTGGTTTGGGCTACAGATTTCAGAACGGCCAAGCCATTGCCTGGGGTTAGGATAAAGCTCATGACCTCGGAAAAAGTCCTGGCCGAAGGGGTTACTGACCGAGAGGGAATTGCCCTCCTGGAATTTAGCGGGAAAGGGTTTGACCCATGGTCTCAGCTCGTGGCTTTCGCTTATGGGGAAGGGATCTTCGGGGTAGTTTCCAACTCCTGGAATGCCGGCCTGAGCCCGTGGGATTTTGGCCTCAGCGTTCTCATGGAGCCAAAGCGATATGCCGGCTTCATCTACACTGACCGCCCCATTTACAGGCCAGGCCAAGTAGTCCACTACAAAGGCATATTCAGGCTAGATAACGATGCTTCCTACCAGCTCCCACCGCTCGGGGAAAAGGTTCTTGTGAACATCTACGACGCCGAAGGCAAGCTAATCAGCAAAGAGGAAAAGGCCATTGGCCCCTATGGAACCATAAGCGGCGACCTCACCCTCGGGGACGAAGCTTCCTTGGGCTACTATCGGATTGAAGCGGCCATCGGTGAAGAGCGGACGGAGGGCTTCTTCCAAGTAGCTGAATACCGCAAGCCTGAATTTGAGGTCTCCCTCAAGACCGATAAAGATAGCTACATACAAGGCGAGAAAATAGCCGTAACTGTATCGGCCATTTACTACTTCGGCCAGCCGGTTAAAGAGGCCAAAGTCTACTGGTCGGTAATGAGCCGGGATTACTTCTTCCACCACCCCGATTACCCATACTATGAGTTCACCGATTACGAGTGGGGCGAGGAGTGGAAAGGCCCTTACGGTGAAAGCATAGCTTCCGGCGAAGGGAAAACGGATTCCCAAGGGCTGTTTTCTTTCACCATCCCCGCTGATATCTCCACCAAAAAGCTTTCCCAGTACTTCACCATTGACGTAAGGGTGGTGGATGTGGACGGCAGGGAAGTGGCCTCGCAAGCCTTTGCTACCGTCCACAAAGGCGAATTCTACATAGGCCTTGCACCAAGGTCCTGGGTTGGAAAAGTCGGAGAAAAGCAACAGGTTGACTTGGCAATGGTGAAAACCCCAGGGAGGGATGGCTTCCCTACATCAGTTACAGTGGTGGTTTCAAAGCATCGGTGGTATAGCGTTCAGGAAGAGCAAGAGGACGGAACTTTCCGATGGGTCACTAAAGTTGAGGATACCCCAATTTTGACCACTACCGTTAAGCTGGACGAGAAAGGCCGAGGGGTCGTAGAGTTCACGCCGGATGAAGGGGGCACTTACAAGGTCTCCGCTTCCGCCCGCGATCGCTTGGGGAACGAAATCCGCTCCGCTACTTACCTCTGGATAAGCTCCCACGAATACGTAAGCTGGCCTCGGGCGAAAGAGCTCAAGGTTGACCTCATCCCCGATAAGAAGGAGTATCGCCCTGGTGATACTGCCCGAATCCTCATCCCATCCCCTTATCCCAAACCGGTGAATGCCCTCCTAACCGTGGAACGGGGTCGGATAATGGAGCACAAAGTCCTCACTGTGGCGCCCGGTGGCTTCACGGTTGAGGTTCCTTTGACTGAAAGGCACGTCCCCAACGTTTACGTTTCGGTGATACTCCTGAGAGGGGAAGCGGGGGATGAAACCATTGAGCCATACCGAACCGGCTACATTAAGCTTCCGGTCTCGCCCGAAAGCAAACTCCTCCAAGTCCAGATAACGCCCGACCGGGAGAAAGCCGGGCCTGGGGAGGAGGTAAGCTTTGAGGTTAAGGTAACGGATTCGCAAGGCAAAGGGGTTAAGACTGAGCTTTCCCTAGCGCTTGTGGATAAGGCCCTCTTGGCTTTGGCGGAGAGGCCTTCTTCTCTGGTTCAAACCTTCTGGCAGGAGAGGCCTTTAAGCGTTAACACCAGCGCCAGCCTCGCTGTTTCGGCCGAGCGCTTCGCTTTAGCCAGAGGCAAAGGAGGAGGCGGAGGCCTTGAGGAGTTTGCACCCATACGTCGGGAATTCCTGGACACCGCTTACTGGGTTGCTTCCCTTGAAACCGACGCCCAAGGCTATGCGCGCATTACCGTCAAGCTACCCGATAACCTCACCACTTGGCGTATGGATGCCAAAGGCGTGACCACAAGTGAGCTAATGGGCGAGGGCCAAAAAGACCTCGTAGTTTCCAAGGACTTACTCATAAGGCCGACTCTCCCACGCTTCTTCACTGTAGGGGACGAGGCCGAAATCGGAGCTGTGGTCCATAATAACACCTCTCAGCCCTTGGAAGTGAAGGTCTCCTTGGAGGCCAAGGGATTGGAAATCCAGGGCGATCCCTCCTTAGCCCTTTCTATCCCCGCTTACGATAAAGCTCCAGTCCGATGGAAGGTAAAAGTCCCTGGCGTGGAAAAAGCCGTGGTAACCATGCGCGCCTCCGGAAGCCAGTTCTCGGATGCTGTAGAAATCACCCTCCCCGTTCACCATTACTCTACTCCGGAGGTGGTGTCCACCGCTGGAGTCCTGGAGGAAGACGGGGAAAGGGTTGAGCTCATCCGCTTGCCTCAAGTTATGGACCCAGCCCTGAGCAAACTTGTAGTCAAGCTTGAGCCGTCTTTGGCTGCGGCTATGCAGGGCGGCCTCACTTATCTCGAGCATTACCCTTACGAGTGCATAGAGCAAATCGTCTCCAAATTCCTCCCCAATGTCTTCACCTACAGGGCTCTCCGGGAATTGGGCATTGAGGATGAAGACCTCAAGGCCAAAGTTGCCCAGATGGTAGGTGTAGGCCTTCAGAAGATTTACGCTCGCCAGAATTACGATGGTGGCTGGGGGTGGTGGGGGCCGGATAAAAGCAGCCTCAACCTCACTTCTTACGTCCTCCTCGGCCTTGTGGAAGCCAGAGATGCTGGCTTCGCTGTGGACCAAAAGGTGATGAAGAGGGCAGCCCTCTTCATAAAAGAGAACCTCTCCCTTGTTGAAGGGCCTGAAAGCCGCAAGGCTGACATCCAAGCCTTTGCCCTTTACGTATTAGCTCGCTACGGCGAAGGCGATGTAAGCCGGTGTATGGCCTTGTACCGAGAGAGGAAGAACTCAGGCCTTGGCCATTACGGCAAGGCCTTCCTGGCCATGGCTCTCCAAATCCTAGCCCCTTCTGAAACCCAGCCAATTGACACTTTGTTGGACGAAATCCTTGGAGAAGCAGTTTTAGACGCCACTGGCGCTCACTGGGAAGAGGCTCCGGACTATTGGGCAATGAACACCAATACCCGCTCCACCTCCATAATCCTTTCGGCCTTTGCCCGGATAAAGCCATCCCATCCGCTTTTGCCCAACGTAGTGCGGTGGCTGATGGCAGCCAGGGAGGAGGACCGCTGGTCATCTACATATGAGACAGCTTGGGCCATCATGGGCCTTACCGATTACATGAAAGCGACGGGGGAGCTCAAGGCCTCTTACCGCTACCTCTTGGCTTTGAACGAGCAAGAAATAGCATCAGGAACCATCACGCCTGAGATGGTGAGGGGAGCCATTGAGTCTGAAATACCCGCAGCCCAGCTCAAGACCGATAGGCTAAACCGCCTAACCATCGTAAGGAAGGCGCCGGAGGGGCAAGATAAGGGTACTGGCCGCCTCTATTACGCGGCCTACCTCCGCTACTTTGTCCCAGTGGAGAAAATAGAAGAACTGCAGCGTGGCGTTATAATTCAGCGCCGCTACACTGATCCGGCATGCAAGGAAGAAGTTTGCCCCTCAATAGATAAAGCCGAAGTGGGCCAGCTAATCAAAGTCAACCTGACGATAATTGCCCCCCGCTACTTGCTCTACTTAGTAGTGGAAGACCCGATACCAGCTGGGGCGGAGATAGTGGATACGAGCCTCAAGACCGTCTCGGTTACTTACGAGCAAGAGGGTGAGCTTAGGAAGAAATCTGAGCCAGTGTGGTGGTGGTATCCCACTCATGCTGACAAGCGTGATGAGAAACTCGTGCTCTTCGCTACCTACCTTTCTCCTGGCACTTACGAATACTCCTACCTCATAAAGGCTGGGCTTCCTGGCGAATTCAAAGTCCTTCCGGCCGTAGCCTACGAAATGTATTTCCCCCACATATTTGGCCGAACCGGAGGGATGAGCTTTAAGATTAAGTGAAAAAACCAGCGATGACAAATGAGGGGACGAAGCCCCCATGGCGGGGGGGTTGGAGGTGCCCACGCAAAACTAAAATTGGGGGCGAGTTGCCCACTCCTACAAACCGTCCCTGAGTGGGCCCCAGAACGCTGGCGAACCCTCAGCTCACGAGGGTGGGCAAAATTGGGTACTCGTAAAGGAGCTTTTTCCTTGATAAAGTTTCAAGTTGGTGTGGAGGGTCATCATGAACTTCCTCAGCAACATTAGTGCTGGCAAACTTTTGGCTTTATCTATCCTGCTCTTCCTCAACGTCCTGATTTTAGGCTGCCTTCTGCTGGTGGCAACCGGCAAAGTAGTGTTCTAACGCCTTTCTAACATTCCTCTATTGCCACTCTAATTCGCCACTATTAATACAAAAGCTGGGGTGAATCCCCAGTGAGGGATGTGCCCTTGGCTAAAACTTTTGGTTAGGAGGTAGGAGCATGCGGTTGGATAAGTTCACGGAAAAAGCCCAAGAGGCTATCCTTAATGCTCAGGACATAGCTGTGGAACACAACCATAGCCAGGTGGACCCAGAGCACCTTCTCTATGCCCTTCTCCGGCAGGAGAAAGGCATAGTTCCTGAAATTGTTAGGAAAATAGGCCAATCTCCGGAGGAGATGGCTTCAAGGCTGGAGGAGGACTTCAGGCGAAGGCCAAAAATCTACGGCCCTTCCGCTCAGATAGGCATTTCTCAGACCCTCCATCAGGTCTTGCTTCTGGCCCAGAAAGAAGCCCAAGCTATGCGCGACGAATACATCTCTACTGAACACCTCCTATTGGCCCTAACGGACAAAGTGGCCGGCCAAGTGGCTAACTTCTTAGCCCTCTACGGCCTCACTCGCGATTCCATCCTCAGGGCGCTGGCGGCTATAAGGGGAACCCAGCGAGTTACTACCCCAACCCCTGAGGAAACCTACCAAGCCCTGGAAAAATACGGGCGAGACTTGACCGCTCTGGCCCGACAAGGAAAACTGGACCCAGTTATCGGTAGGGATGAGGAAATACGGCGGGTAATCCACATCCTTTCCCGTCGCACCAAAAACAACCCCGTCCTTGTGGGTGACCCTGGGGTTGGAAAGACAGCCATAGTTGAAGGTTTAGCCCAGCGCATTGCCAGAGGAGACGTCCCCGAAAGCCTGAAAGATAAGAGGGTAGTCCAGCTGGACATGGGCGCTCTCCTGGCCGGGGCTAAATACCGTGGAGAATTTGAAGAGCGCTTGAAGGCCGTCCTCAAGGAAATAGCCGAATCCAACGGCCGCATAATCCTCTTCATTGACGAAATCCACACTGTAGTAGGGGCTGGCAGGGCCGAGGGTGCCCCTATGGACGCTGCCAACCTCCTCAAGCCTATGCTGGCCAGGGGAGAACTCCACTGCATCGGTGCTACCACCTTGGATGAATATCGCAAATACATAGAGAAGGATGCAGCCCTGGAGCGCCGCTTCCAGCCAGTATACGTGGACGAGCCATCCGTTGAGGAGACCATATCCATCCTCCGTGGCCTTAAAGAGCGCTATGAAATCCACCACGGAGTTCGCATCAAAGACAGCGCCTTAGTAGCAGCAGCTGTCCTCTCCCACCGCTACATAACCGATCGTTTCCTTCCCGATAAAGCGATTGACCTTATAGACGAAGCCGCAGCCAAGCTCCGGATGGAGATAGACAGCATGCCCGCTGAACTGGACGAGGTTGAGCGCCGGATAATGCAGCTGGAGATAGAGCAGCAGGCTCTCCTCAAAGAGACGGACGAAGCCTCACGCAAGCGGTTGGAGAAGCTTGAGGAGGAAATAGCCAATCTGAAGGAAAAGGCTGCCGCCCTCAGAGCCCAGTGGCAGCGGGAAAAGGAAGCAATCCAAGCCATAAGGGAGATAAAAGAGCGGATTGAAAAAGTAAAGCTTGAAATTGAGCAGGCCGAACGCCGCGCCGACCTGGAGACCGCTGCACGCCTCCGCTACGGTGAGCTTATAAATCTGGAAAGGGAACTTAAGGAGAGGGAGAAACGATTGGCCGAAATCCAGAAAGATCAGCGCCTACTGAAAGAAGAAGTAGACGAGGAGGACATCGCTGAGGTCGTCTCCCGCTGGACCGGAATCCCGGTAGCCAAGCTTATGGAAGGGGAGCTGGAGAAACTCTTGAAGATGGAGGAAAAGCTCCACCAGAGGGTTGTGGGGCAAGACGAAGCTATAAGGGCTGTAGCTAACGCCGTACGGCGTGCCCGTGCCGGACTAAAGGACCCGCAAAGGCCCATCGGTAGCTTCCTATTCCTCGGCCCGACCGGGGTTGGGAAGACGGAGCTGGCTCGCGCCTTGGCTGAGTTCCTATTCGACGATGAAAACGCCATGGTTCGAATTGACATGACCGAATACCAAGAGAAGCACACTGTCGCCAGGCTTATAGGCGCACCGCCGGGCTATGTTGGCTACGAGGAAGGTGGGCAGCTGACTGAGGCTGTGCGGCGCAGGCCTTACAGCGTAATCCTATTCGATGAAATTGAAAAGGCCCACCCTGAAGTCTTCAACGTCCTCCTCCAAATCTTAGACGACGGTCGCCTTACCGATGGCCAAGGCCGCACGGTAGACTTCAAGAACACCGTAATCATCATGACCTCCAACATAGGGAGCCACTGGATAAAGGAACTTGGCCCTGAAGCGGCTCGGGAGAAGGTCCTTAAAGAACTGGACCTCCACTTCCGGCCGGAGTTCCTCAACAGGATTGATGAAATCATCATCTTCCATGCCCTCACTAAGGAGCACCTTCTGCAAATTGTGGACATCCAAATGCGCAGGATAAAAGAACTTCTGGCCCAGCGCAAGATGGATATAGAACTTACGGATGGAGCACGCCGCTTCTTAGCGGAGAAAGGGTATGACCCGGTATTCGGGGCCAGGCCGCTTAAGAGGGCTATCCAGCGCTACTTGTTGGACCCCCTGGCTCAAGCCATCCTGGAAGGCCGCTTCCTGGAAGGCGACCGCATAATAGCCGATGTAGAGGGGGACAAGTTAACCTTCCGCAAAGCCTAATTTGTATGTAACCGCAGGTCCAAGGGGCAAAGCCTTGCTCATAGCCCCTGTGCGAGGGGGTAAGGGTGGTTGAGGGGAATTCCCAACCCCTTTACCCCCTGCGATAGGGTTAAAAAGCGGGCG
>CAYOIS010000057.1:0-11425 GCA_964404055.1 uncultured Anaerolineae bacterium
CCCGCCCCCTTCACCTCTATTTACTCCCCTATGGCCAAAGCTGAAAGCATTAGGTTGCAGTGGCGGTTTGCCTGGTTGGGAAGATAGCCCTGCTCACCGAAGGAGAAGAACCCGATAAATGGTGCGTCGCCTATGGCTTCTTTAATCTTGGGGACAACTTCTCCTATGCGGTCGCCTATGGCTACTTTCCTCCCGGCGCAGTGGCTCAGGACGAGGGCTTCAACTTTGGCCATGTCTTTCCGGGCCTCCCTGGCTATATCCCCGACATCTTGGATAAGTTTGTCCACGCTTGTTTGCATGAGGCGAACTTCGGTACCTTCGGGCACTTCGGCGAAAGCCCCAATTGAGCCATCGGGGTTGCCGGAGGCCAGGTGCACGATCCTGTAGAAGCCGGCCTCTTCAATGCCAAATGGAGCCAGGAGGCTTGCCCCAAGCAGGTTCATCCCCGCCACTTCTTCTTGGCTCTTACCGGTCCATTCTTTATAGACTTCCAAGGCTGGCCGGCCATCCAGTTCGTAAATAGTTCGACCCTTGGCCTTGGTAACTTTGGCCGATTTATCGGTTGGGGAATATCCACCGCCGAAAGCTACCCCTACTTTGCCCGTGTAGGAGAGAGCGGCTACGTTCACTCCTTTGGGGTAGATTTTGCTGTAGCCGAATACTTGCCATTTGCCTTCAATGGTATTATCGGCTGCGCTACCTCCTACGATAGGAACGGCGGGATGGGCTTCAGTTATTGCTTCTATTACCCTTTCCTCAATTCCTGGGGAAGCGGTCATTAGGAAGACTTTGGGGGAGGGGAGCTTAGCGGTGGCTTTCTTGAGAGCCTTGAGGGCATTCTTGCGGGGGTTTCTACCCGCTGGGGCCCAACCTGCTCCGGCCTCAATCCCTGAGATGAGCATTACCCCCAAGGCACCATTGGGGCTAGAAATGAAACCGTCAGGGGTCAAAATGCCCGTAAACGTGGTTCCCCCCCACAGAGGTGTCCTCCCTATCCTCTTGCGGGCGGAGCTTATAACCTTGGCGGGGTCATAATCCACAGTTGAGAAGAGGATAGCGAGGGAGGGCTTCGTTGCCAGTTCGCCCAAGGCTCTATCAAAGGCCTGGGCTACAGCTTCCTCGGCGCTGGCCGCAGTGCTCCAAGCAACCACTGCTTTGGCCATCTTTGCCCTCCTTAACTTGGTATTTGTTTTCATTTTATCCCATTTTCGCAAAGCTTGGCAAATCTTTCGGAAGGCTCTGCCATCTGGGGGTTAGAAGCACCCTAAGCAAGCTACTGAGCCCGGGGGGAGATTGCTTCGCTTCCTCCGGCCACCTCGCCTAAACGCGAGCGTCCTTCGGGCAGGGAACCCCACCGGGCCAAGGCCTCAGGGCCGAAGGCTTCACTCAGAGGGCTCGGCACAAAGGGTGAAAAGATTGTCAATGCGCTGCAAAACTCAAGCGTGCATTTACCAGTTTCCCAGCCTAACTATCCGGGAAACCATTCACGTAGACGAACTTCTCCAGTGGCAACCTCTCCGGCCTCTTCTTCTCCGCCTCCACTTGCTTTTCGGTGAGCAGGGGGCTGATGGTTTCGGAATGTTTGCCCACGATTATCAAAGTAATCACTTGCATGTCTTTGGGAATGCCCAAGATTTCCTTGACCGCATCCTCGTTATATCCGGCTATCGGGTGGGCTACTAAGCCAAGCTCCGTGGCCCTCAGTATGATGAAAGCCGTGGCCATTCCGGTGTCAAAGAGGTAGTAATTCCGACCCTTGATGCGACAATCCAAGTCCTCGCGGCTGAACACGGCGATGATTAAGGACGCAGCCTGAACCCACTCGTTGCCCTTAGACATAGCACCATGCAGTTTCTTTAACACCTGGGGATCGCGGACGAAGACAAATCTCCACGGTTGATTGTTGAAGCAGGAAGGAGCCAACTGAGCGCTCTCAGCCAAATCCCTGATAAGTTCGTCCGTTATTTCTATAGGCTCTAACGAACGATATGCTCTCCTTGTGTGTATAGCCTGTTTAACATCCATGGCGCTTTCTCCAAGGGGAGAAGGGGCAATCCCATGCTCCCCGGGCATGGGATTTACCCCTTCCTTCTTCAAAAATTAGCCCCGCAGGACTTCCTGCAGTTCCTTGGTCAAAATGGGCACTATCTTGTAGAGGTCGCCAACTATGCCGTAATCGGCTACTTTGAAGATGGGGGCTTCGGGGTCTTTGTTTATGGCCACGATTACCTTGGATGTGCGCATCCCAGCCAAGTGCTGAGCAGCCCCAGATATCCCACAGGCAATGTAGAGTTTGGGGTTGACGGTCTTCCCGGTTTGGCCTACTTGGTGCGAGTGGTCAATCCAGCCGGCATCTACTGCTGCCCTGGAGGCCCCAACCGCAGCTCTCAGCACCTTGGCCAATTCCCGCAGGACTTCAAATCCTTCAGGCCCACCAAGCCCTCGGCCACCGGAGACGATGATGTCGGCTTCGGTAAGCTCTATCTCCTCCCCCTCTTTCTTCAAGAAGCCAACGACTTTGGCCCTGATTTGCCCTACATTGACCGGGATTTTCTCAACTTCGGCCTTGCGGGAAGTATCAGGCTCAAGTGGAGGGAAGACGTTCGGCCTTAAGGTTGCCATTTGCGGGGTGCTCTTGAGCTTTATGGTCTCAATGGCTCTACCGGCATAGATGGGCCTGGTGATTAGGAGCCTGCCGTCACCATCAACGCTGAAACCAGTGCAGTCCGAAGCCAGCCCAACTCCCAAGCGGGTAGCAAGCCGAGGGGCCAGGTCTTTGCCGTTGGTAGTAGCTCCGATGAAGACAACATCGGGCTGGATTTTCTTTATAAGATCAGCCAGGACTGCTGTGTAGGCTTCGGCGGTGTAGAGCTGAAGGGCGGCGTCATCAGCCACGTAGACTTTATCGGCACCGTGCCAAGCCAGTTGCTCAGCCAACGGTTCAACTCCGGAGCCAAGGAGGGCTGCTTCCACCTTGCCTTCGCTGCCGGCCAGCCTACGGGCTTCCCCTAACATCTCAAAAGAGACTTTCCTGAGGACTCCTTCAGATTGTTCAGCCACGACCAAGAAATGCTTCGCCATCTCTCACCTCCCAGCCTATATGACTTTTGCCTCTTCCCTAAGTAGCCGGACCAGCTCTTTAACGGCGGTTTCGGGATCGCCTTGGATTATCCGGCCAGCTTTGCGCTCCGGTGGCGGGTTTATCACCACCACTTCAGTTTGAGGAGCAACTTCTTCCGGTTTGAGGCCAAGGTCGGTCAGGGTCCAGACAGTGTAAGGCTTCTGGCGGGCCATCCTTATGCCTTTGAAGGAGGGGTAGCGGGGCTCGTTCAAGCCCTTCTGGGCAGTGATGACCGCAGGTAAAGTCGTTTCCACCACTTCCTTACCGCCTTCTACCTCCCTCTCGGCCTTAGCAGTCTTCTTGTCTTCAGCTATTTCCAGCTTTGTCACTACCGAAACGTGTGGTAGGTCCAGAAGCTCTGCCAAAGCTATTCCTATCTGGGCATTGTCCTGGTCCACGGCCTGCTTCCCGCACAGTATTAGGTCATAGGGGATTTTCTTGATGGCTGCAGCCAGGACCCGAGCGGTGGCGAAGGCGTCAAGCCTTTCCAAAGCGGGGTCATTTATGTGGATGGCCTCGTCGGCGCCCATGGCTAAGCCGGTGAGGAGGGCTTCCCTGGCCCTTTCGGGGCCAACGGTGATGAGGGTGACTTTGCCCTCGCCGAAGCGCTCCTTTATCCGGAGAGCTTCTTCTATGGCGAACTCGTCGTAAGGGTTGACCACGTATTGTTTTATCTCTTCTTCCACAATCCTTCCACCTTGGACCGGGATACGGATTTCGGTATCGGGGACTTGCTTCACGCACACTACTATGTTCATGGCTTACCTCCTCTGCAGGGATTTAAACTAAGGCTTCAACCATGACCATCGTTTGAGCCGGGGTGAAATGACTGAGCTGGATAGCTTTGGATGGACAGGCTACAGCACAAGCTCCGCAGCCCTTGCACAGGACTGCGTTAACTGTCATTACCCTGCGCTTGGGGTCAAGCTTTAGGGCCCCGAAAGCGCAGGATGCTTCGCAAAGGCCACAGCCGGAGCAAATTTCTGGGTCAACTTTGCTGGTGACAGCTTCTACCTTGGCCTTTCCTTGTATCAGGTACATGAGGGCCGAGGAAGCAGCAGCGCGAGCTTGTGCCACGCTATCGGCTATGTCCTTGGGGCCTTGGCATGCTCCGGCCAGGAATATTCCGTCGCTGGCTGTGTCCACAGGCCGGAGTTTAGGGTGAGCTTCAGCCAAGAAGCCATCGGCACTGCGGGCAAGTTTGAGCAGAAGGGCTACATCTTCCGTCTCCTTCCTCGGGACAAGCCCGGTAGCTAAGACCACGAGGTCAGCTTCTACTTCCACAGGGCGGCCCAGGAGCGTGTCATCGGCTCGGACTATGAGCTTATCGCCTTTGCGGTAGATTTCGGAAACGCTCCCTCGGCGGTAAAGTATCCCTTCCCCTCGGGCTCGGTCGTAAAATTCCTCTCCGCCTTTGGTGAAGCTGCGCACGTCCATGTAGAAGACGGTGACTTTGGCATCAGGAAGTTTTTCTTTGACTAAAAGCGCTTGCTTGGCTGTGAACATGCAGCATATGCGAGAGCAGTACGGGTTTCCTACGGTCTTATCCCTTGAGCCGACGCAGTGGATGAAGACTACGCTTTGGGGTTTCTTGCCGTTTACGATTATCTCACCACCGGTTGGGCCATCGGGGGAGGCCAAGCGTTCAAATTCCAAGGCCGTGATGACATTTGGGTAGCGGCCGTAGCCGAGCTCGGGCTTGAGCCGGGCATCGAAGAGGTCAAAGCCGGTGGCAACTATTATCACCCCGAACTTGCGCTCCAGCTCTTCTTCTTTCTGAGAGAAATCAATGGCTCCTTCAGGGCAAGCGGCAACGCATGGAGGAGTATCTCCTTCTCCGCACTTACCTTCTTTGAGGTAAAGGCAATTCTTGGGGTCCACGGTGTAAATGGGAGGGTAAGCTTCAGCGAATGGGATGTAGATAGCGGAGCGGCGAGAGAGGCCAGCGTTGAATTCGTCCGGTATTTGGCCTGCTAAGGCGCAGGCTTCGGCGCATTTCCCGCAGGCAGTGCATCGGTCAGCTCGGACGTAACGAGGCTTTTGGAGGATTTTGGCCTTGAAGTTTCCGATGTATCCCTCAATCTCGCGGAGGGTGGAGGAGGTTAGGATTTCAATGTTGGGATGAGAGCTTGCTTGTTTAATCCTCTCAGCCAGGAGGCGGCGAGCTTCCTCCATTGCTGGGAATGTCCGCGATAGCTGAGCCATCCTCCCACCGATGGTAGGCTCCTTCTCCACAAGGTAAACCTTATATCCAGCCTCAGCAATGTCTAAAGCAGCGGTCAATCCTGCTATCCCGCCACCTATGACCAAGGCGGCCGGGGTTATTTCTACCTCCCTTTCCTCCAGGGGCTCCAGAAGGGCAACCTTGGCTACAGCCGCCGCCACTAACTCCTTAGCCTTTTGGGTAGCAGCTTGGACATCGGAATGGACCCAGGAGTTCTGTTCCCGGATGTTGGCCATTTCAAACTGATATGGGTTTACACCTTTTTCCGCCACCACGCTCCTGAAAGTCGGCTCGTGCATCCTGGGGGAACAGGAGGCTACCACTACTCGGTTGAGTTTGTATTCTTCAATGTCTTGTTTGATTAAGGCCTGGCCCGGGTCCGAGCACATGTATGTGTAGTGGCGGGCTATGACTACGTTGGGCAAAGTTTGGGCAAAGCGCACCACCTCTTCCACATCTACAGTGGCCGCTATGTTTATCCCACAGTGACAGATGTAAACGCCTATCCGCGCTGGCATGTTTTACCTCCCATTAACCTAAGCTCATCGCTACCAACTCGGCGATGTCCAGGACTTTTAGCTTTTCCTCAAGGCCGAGGGTTTTGGCTGCATCTTCAAGCATGGCCATGCAGAACGGGCAAGCGACGGCCAATATTTCGGCTCCGGTGTCAAGTGCTTCCCTCACTCTCTCGTGGGAGAGGCGCACTTCTATGTTCGTGCCTTCGGCCCACATCCTACCTCCGCCCCCTTCACAGCACAGGCTCCACTCCCGACACCGCTCCATCTCCACCAGCTCAAGCCCTGGGATGCTCTGGAGGACAAAGCGCGGCTCATCAAAAATCTTGTTCTGCTTGCCCAAGTAGCAGGGGTCGTGGTAGGTCACTTTCTTCGGTATTTCCCGAACCAGCTTAAGCTTCCCCTGCTTGATTAAATCGGCCAAGAATTGGGTGTAGTGGAGGACTTGGAAGGGGAGCTCGCCGTATTCGTTCTTGAAGGCGTTGTAGCAGTGGGGTGATAGGGCAACAAGCTTTTCAGCCTTCACCTCGGAGAATATTTCTTGGTATTGCTCCACAGTCCCCTCAAACAGTTCCTTTTCTCCAAGCCGGCGGGCCTCATGGGCGCAGCATATCTCATCCTCGCCGAGGATTCCAAAATCTACCCCAGCTTCTTGGAAGACCTTGACCAAGGACCTGGCCACTTTCTGGATTCGGGGGTCGTAGGCGCCCATGCAGCAGGGGAAGAAGAGGACCTCTGCTTCCTCTTCCAAGATGTATTTGACCTCAAGCCCTTCGGTCCAGAGGGCCCTGTCCTGAGGAGGCATGTTCAGTGGATTACCCCTCACAGTTATGCTCTTTAAAGCATCCCTGACGGTGGAAGGGATGCGGCCGCTTTCAACCAAAGCACCTCTCAAGGTTACTATTAGTCCACAGGGGTCAACCCCCTTAGGGCAGCGTAAGGTGCAAGTCTTGCAGGTAGTGCAATCCCAGAGCTCATCGTGGCTTTCTGGGCTAAAGGTGTCGGATATAAGGGATTCGTAAATTAAGCGGCGGATGTTGAGGGTGGTCTTCAAGGACACAGGGCATCCACCGGTGCATTTTCCGCATTGAATACACTCCCTAAGGGTCAGCTCGTGAATGTATTCGCTGGTCTGAATCGGGCTCATAGGTTTACCTCCTACCTTGCATTTGCTTAGTTAAGAGCACAAGCGCAGCGGCTGCTGCAGCCTTGGCATGGGCTACAGCATCGGGGATGTCTTTTGGCCCTTGGGCGCAGCCGGCCAGGAATATGCCAGGGCGAGTGCTTTCCACAGGATAGAGCTCTCTTTGGGCCTCGGCGAAGAACCCCTCTTCGCTCTTGGCAATCCCTAAGATTTCGGCCAATTTACCCGAATCACTCCTTGGCTCAAGGCCTGTAGCCAGAACCACTAAATCCGCTTCAACTTCTACCGGGCGGCCAAGGAGCGTGTCCTCCGCCCGCACTACAAGCTTATCCCCGCGCTTGTAGATTTCAGAGACCATCCCCCGGCGATACACAACACCTTCTTCCCTGACTCGGTCGTAAAATTCCTCAAAGCCTTTGCCAAAGGCTCGGACATCCATGTAAAATACTGTGACTTTGGCGTCAGGGATTTTCTCCCTTATCAAGTGGGCTTGCTTGGCTGTGTACATGCAGCAAACTCTTGAACAGTAGGGGTGGCCGACGGTTTTGTCCCTTGAGCCCACGCACTTTATGAAAACGACCTCCTTCGGTTCTTTCCCGTTGATTTTTACCTTGCCCTTGGTGGGGCCTGAGGCTGAGACAAGCCTTTCAAACTCCAGGCCACTCAAGACGTTCGGATAGCGCCCGTAGCCGAGCTCAGGCTTGCGGCGAGCATCAAACTGATCGTAACCAGTGGCTACGATGATGGCTCCTACCTCCAACTCCAAAATTTGCTCTTGCATTGAGTGGTCTATTGCCTTAGCTTGGCACGCCCTTACGCATTCCATGCAGAGGCAGCAGATAGCGCAGTTAAGGCAGCGCTCTGCTTCGGCTATTGCCTCATCATGTTCAAAACCAAGCTCTACTTCGCCAAATCCCTTTACCCGTTCGTCCGGGGGCAGTTTCTTCACTTCGTGCCTCGGTTTCGGGGAAGCTCGCTTGTTCAGAGGGAAGGAGCGGAATTGGCTTTTGACCTCTTCCAAGGATACAACGTGCCAAGAAGGCTCCGGCACCTCCACCTTCTCACCACGCAGGTATAGGTCTATGGCCATGGCGGCCTTCTTCCCCTGGGCGATGGCTTCTACGACTGTGGCTGGGCCTATGGCTGCATCGCCAGCTGCAAACACCCCAGGAATGCCTGTCTCCATAGTTAACGGGTTGAAGCTGAGGGTGCCTCCTTTTGTGACTTCAACTCCAAGCCCTTCTGCTTCCACCGCCTGGCCTATAGCTGGGATTACTGTATCGGCTTCCACTACGAACTCGCTCCCCTCAATTGGGATGGGGCGGCGGCGGCCGGAAGCATCGGGTTCACCAAGCTGCATACGTATGCACTCTATCCCTGTGACCCGGCCGTTCTCTCCCAAGATTCGGGTTGGGGCGACCAGGAACTGGATTTCAACCCCTTCTTCCTCGGCATCGGCCACTTCCCAAGGGCTGGCTGGCATCTCCGCCCTTGAACGCCGGTAAAGTATCGTCACCTTTTTTGCTCCGAGGCGTCGCGCAATCCGAGAGGCATCTATAGCCACGTTCCCACCGCCTATGACCACTACTTTCTCCCCAACTTTGACCGGCTCCCCAAGGTTGACTTTGCGGATGAACTCCACACCTGAGAAAACTCCTTCCATCTCTTCCCCGGGTATGTTGAGCCTTAGCCCCTTGTGAGCTCCCAAGGCCAAGAGGACTGCGTCGTGCTTCTGGCGTAGTTCTTCAAGAGGTATTCCATCAGGCCCAACTTTGGTGTTCAGCTTTATCTCTACACCTAAGCTCTTTATGCGCTCAATTTCTTCATTGAGGATATCCCTGGGGAGGCGGTACTCCGGTATACCTACGGCCATCATCCCGCCGGCTACCGGGAGAGCCTCGTAAACTGTAACCTTGTATCCCCAAAGGGCGAGGTAGTAGGCAGCAGAAAGCCCTGCCGGTCCTGCTCCTACAATCCCGACTGAGCGCTTCTCCGGAAGCGTATCGCGAGGTGGTATGTGTGTCTTACGGATTATCCCGAGGACTTCTTCCCAGAGGCCGTTCTCTCGCACGTAATCGGCAGCAAATCGCTTGAGCAAGCAAATGGAAACAGGCTGGTCAACTTGGCTTCGGTTGCAGGCTTCCTCGCAAGGGTGCGGACAAACCCGGCCTAAAACCCCAGGGAATGGCACCGATTTGTAGATTAAGGCCAAAGCTTCCTTAATTTTTCCGCGGGCAATAAGGGTAACATAGCCTTGCACATCAATGTGCGCAGGGCAAGCATCTTTGCAAGGTGCTATGCCTCGCTTGTCAATGACGTATTTGTTGGGGACGGCCTGAGGGAATGGGATGTAAGTGGCGTGGCGCATCCCCAGTTCCATATCAAACTCATTGGGAACAAGGACTGGGCATTCCTTAGCGCAATCGCCGCAAGCTGTACACTTCGTTTCATCTATGTAGCGAGGCTTGCAACGTATCTTGACCTTGAAATTTCCGGCCTCTCCTTCAACGGAAGTCACTTCAGCCAAAGTGATGAGGGTGATGTTTGGATTGCGGGCTACCTCTACCATCCTCGGGGTCAATATGCAAGCTGAACAGTCCAGAGTCGGGAAAGTCTTGTCCAATTGGGCCATGTGTCCCCCGATGGATGGCTCCTTTTCCACAAGGTAGACCGGGAAACCAGCATTAGCTATGTCCAAAGCAGCCTGAATTCCCGCTATTCCAGCCCCAATTATCAGAGCAGCAGGCTTTTTCTCCATCTTTACCCCCTTACCTCAATGTTTCGCCCAGCTCCAGGAACTCCCTCTCCTGGAAGGTCTGGACAGGAGCAGGCTCTTCCAAACTCCTGCCTGGGACGTAACTGAACAGAGCTTGGACTTCCTCGCCCACGCTCTGGAAAACCAAAGCCACATCTATGTCGGAAGGACAAGCGCTTGAGCAAAGGCCACATCCCACGCAAGAGGTTACCATGTGGTTAATCCGGGTGAGGTGGAAGAGAAGGTATTCTGGAGGCATCTGGAGAACCCCTTTCTTCTGGGCCCAGTCAAAATATCGGGCCGATTCGTGCTCAAAGACCGGGGTTCGGAAGACGCATTCCCGGCAGTAGCAGATGGGGCATATGCCCATGCAGTTGTAACAGCGGATGCACTTTGAGAACCAGCGCAGGAGGCCTTCAAGCCCTGCACCTTCTTTCAAGAACCGGCTAATCTGCTTCTCCCTTTCCTCCTTCTTGGCTTTCAATAAGCCATTGATAATCTCTTCCCGGCGGTTAGAAGGGGAATCATCGGCAAGACCGAGCTTCTCTGCCAGCTCGTCTTTAACTACGATGGGCAATTTTTCTCCGTCAAACCCCATTAGCCCTACGGTCACAGCAGCGATGGATGGGTCGGGGATTGGGTAGATGCACATAGTGCAAGCTTCGCGGAAGGAATAGCCGGGGGCGGGGCTTACTTCCCCTCGGGCCAAACCCTCTAAAAGCAAAGCCGTGGGGTCAAGTCCTCTTTGGACCATATCGCTGTAATCCTTGAGTTCGTAAGTTCCTGGGCAGTCAACGCCGATTATGAGGATGTTATCAAGCTGGGCTTGCTTGAATTTGACTAGTTCCACCAAGGCCCTTATCTGGCAGTTCCGCATAACTGCCCCGAGTTTGATAGGGTTGCCAGTTCGTGTAAGCATGGAGACCATAGTGGCCTCGCTTACTGGCATAAGTGGGGCAAAGGGCTCGGCTCGTGAAAGCTCCTCTGGGTTCAGGAAAAGGGTTGGGGTTACGCTTTCACCACCAGCGGAGGGAGCTGGAGCCAGTATAGCTTCTACTACCCCCTTATCCATGAGGGAGCGGAGGAAATCCCGCATCGCTTGGGTTGGATTTCTTTCAACCTTCAGCCAAGAGTGAACCATGTTAGGCCTCCTTTATAGCGCTTGCAGGGTTTTAAAGGGATTTGGCCCTTTTTCTTTGAGGAACTTGACGAACTCAGTTACAGTATCGGCGAAAAGCTGGCCTTCGCTTGCGCTTATCCAGCGCAACCAGACCCTGTCGGGGTCAAGGCCGAGGCGCTCCAAGCTCTTTTTGAGGATAGCGACCCTACGGCGGGCCTTGAAGTTCCCGTTTTGGTAGTGGCAATCGCCTGGGTGGCACCCTCCGATGAGGACGCCGTCGGCTCCTTGGAGCAAGGCTTTGAGGACGTATATAGGGTCAATCCCGCCCGAGCACATAAGCCGAACGATTCGGACATTGGGCGGATACTGGATACGAGAAGTTCCGGCCAAATCTGCCCCTGCGTATGTGCACCAGTTGCAAACGAAAGCGATGATTTTCGGTTCAAAATCGTTCATGTCTAACTCCTCCAAGCCAAATTAAAAACCCCCTGCCCTGGAAAATACCATAACTTTTCCCGGTGCAGGGGGTATGAACTTTTCGGCATG
>CAYOIS010000058.1:0-11288 GCA_964404055.1 uncultured Anaerolineae bacterium
AGCAAAACAGAAAAGCCAGGGTTGACATAAGCACCTCCTTTAGTAGGACAACTGCTCGCAGTTGTCCTACTTGACGCGGCGGATGTAGAACTTGAAGACGCCCTCGCCTTTCTCCATGCCTAAAAGTTCGTTGCCCGTGCTCTTGCACCAGGCCTGGATGTCGGCGACGGAGCCGGGGTCGGTGGCCAGCACTTCCAGAACGCCGCCCACGGATACGTTCTTAATCTCCTGGCTGGTCTTGACTACGGGCATGGGGCACTTAAGCCCACGCGCATCTAAAGTCTTTTCGGGTTTGTATTCGGCCATTTTTCTGCCCTCCTTTTTTTAGGATTCAACGCAAATGGCGCTGTAAAAATCTTTGTGCTCTTTGCGGTTAGATAAACAGCGTAATGTGCGATTTATTGGCCTCAGCTATGAAAGTCGCTGCGCCTACTACATCGGATACCTCGTCAATCAAGTCCTCTCGGCGGATGCCCATGACCTCCATGCTCATCTGACAAGCCAGGAGTTTGACCCCCAGATCAATGGCCATCTTACGCAGTTCCGGGAGGGAAGCGACATTGTGCTGCTTCATCATCTGCTTGAACATCCAGCGGCCGATTCCACCCATGTTCAGTTTGCTGGGGCCGATGCCGTTGATATCCTTAAGGAATAAGCTAAGCATGCGCTGGAAGAAGGTCTTGCCTGTGGGCACTTTCTTTTTGATGGCCTGCAGGCCCCAGAAGGTGAAGAACATTGTGGTCTCAATGCCACTGGCAGCAGCGGTGGTAGCGATGATGAATGCTGCCATCACCTTATCCATATCGCCGCTGAAAACAACAATAGATGCTTTCTTGGCTTCTTGCTCGTGCTCACTCATTTTTCCTCCTCCTCAGTGAATTGGCGGACGAGCTCAGCGCGCTGAGCAAGCTGAGCTCTGAGTACATCTCTAAGAAGGTCCAAAGCCTGGATGACCCGTTCATCGGCGAGGGCATAGTAGATAGCTGTACCTTCCTGCTTGGCAACTACTAAACCACGCTCGCGCAGGACCTTGAGGTGGTGGGAAACAGCGGGTTGGGGCAAAGATAAAATTTCGGCCAACTCTGTCACTCGTCGTGGGCTCTCGGCAAGAGCATAAAGGATAAGGATACGTTTGGGATCTGCCAGTGCTTGGCAGACTTGAGCATGTAGAAAGGTTATTTCCTGACGCAGACTTGATGTGATAAGCATGTGAATATGCCTATATTTAAATGCAGCCTGATTATACCACAATAGCAGGGAAAATGCAAGTCCAAACCAGAAACACGGGGCGTTTTGGCTCTCCCCTCTTGAGTCTGGTCATTTGCAGCCAGGCTTAAGAATTAAACGTAGGTAGCTGCTCTCGCTGTGCAATTTGCAAATTCCTGTTCATTAGTTCTGGCAAGGGTGTAACATTTTGCTGCTTCATTATTTGCTTGAACTTCCACCGGCCAGGTCCGCCCATGCTCATTTTGCTTGGATTAAGGCTATTGATGTCTTTGAGGAAAAAGCTAAGCATGCGCCGGAATAAGGTTTTGCTTTTCGGCACTTCTGCTTGAGTTCAGTCATTTGCAGTCAGGTTTAGGAATGAAACGGAGTAATTGCTCACATTTTGCAATCTGCAAGCAACTTGGTAAAAATAAAAATTAGAGAACTTCATTCTGGAGGCTGACAATGGAAGACGTGGTCCTGGAAGGGGTCGGCACTCTTAAAGAGCTGGGAGAAAAGGCGCCAAAGCTGGAAGGCCTTCCCAGCGGGGTAGAGGGTTTAGATGAACTCTTCTTCACCACTGTGGTGAAGGACGGCAAGGTGGTTAAAAAGCCTTTGGGAGGAATACCGCGCTATTCGGTTTGGAACGTAACTGGCGTGGCCGATACCGGTAAAAGTGTATTGGCAGAGCAATTTGTCCTGAAGCAAGCTGCTATTGGACACACTTGCATTTTTGCTACGCTTGAGAGCCCTGCCCCATTCGTGGCAATGGGGCTTAAACAGAGAAGCATTGCGATGGGCTTAGACCCTGAATTATTGGAAGAGAAAATTGTTTTCCTTGATGGTGCCTCTTATTCCCAGTTACGCACCAGCCTTCAGACTTTCCTTAACACCCTTGCCTACGCCATTCGGACATATCACAGCCAAATAGTAGTGGTAGATTCAATCACTGGCCTTTACGAGACTAAGGAGATGATGGCACGGGATATAGTGCGGGGGGTCTTTAACTTCTTGAAGAAATGGCACCAAACGGCCCTGCTCATTTCGCAAAAGCGAAGTGGTCACGAAGATCTCACTGCGGAAGCAGCTGGTGGTTACGCTGTAAGCCACATCGTTGATGGCTCAATGGTCCTTTCCAAAGTCCTGATTACTAACCGCTACGAGGCCAGCTTTTACCGTAAGCCAGTAGGCGAAATCGTAAGGCTATTCCGTATTGATGGCTGCAGGCTTTGCGGCCACGATACCTCTACCCACCTTATGGAAATAACCGATGAAGGTTTAGTGCGTATAGGCCCTGCGTTGTCTGAAATTTTAACCCGTTCTTCTGGAAAAGAACAATAAAGGAAGGAGGTGAGGGGCTATGAGGATTGTGGAGCCTGTGGAATTTGCGCTTGACGATTTGGCTATGAAGGTTTTCTTGGAGGCCATAAACCTTGCTGGTGGCCCTCGGAAATTGATTGAGTACAGGCGCCTCACTTGGCTGCCAAGCCTTGCGGAGGCCGCATACGCTGTAGTCCTGGCCAATGAGGAGAAGAAGACGGAGGAGGAAATTGCTGCTTTCTTGGGCATGACCAAAATTTCAGTTCGCAACATCCTCCGCGCCAATCCTGAAGATGTGCTTAAGCGCTTAGAGGGAGATATAAAAGGGCAGAGGCGCTCTCACATAGCCGGCGGGCTGGCTAAGCTCGCTTATGAACGGGTGAAAGGCGCTTAAACAGAGGAGTGCCGCCTTCAAAAGCTAGGCTATATTGGTTGAGCAGCAGGTTGTGCCATCACAGCGCCGGGACGAACTCCGGCAGGATGATGGCCGCCTGCTGCTCATCCTTGGGCTGATAGTTGGCCTCGTCCAGAAATTCCACCGGCGGCTTGATAGAGTTAATTGCCAGCAGCATTGGAAGAGCCGGCTCTACCCAATAGGGCTTTAGGACAGGGAAGGCGGAAGCCACGGCTGCTATATCTGCCTTCAGGCTGGCCGCTATGGTCAAAGCATAATCCATCATCAAAGCCACCGTGGCAATCAAGCCCGACAGCCTCCTCAAGTTCTCATGCGCCATAGTATACAAGCTACCTCTGGAAGGGTGTCCGTGGATGTCTGAAGGAAGGGCTACCAATCAGCAGGCCGGTAATGGCCAGGCCGATTGGAAATGCCAGGGATAGAGCTATCGTCCCAGCGATGACCATCCTAAGCGGATTTCCTGGCTGGCATAATTAAAGGACGGAAGGGCATCTTGGGGGAAGGCCGCAAGTGCCCGGATTTTATTCAACCGCTTGTGAACTTAGGATTGGCCTCTTTTCATAGCTTCGTAAATGGCGAGGATATTGGCTTTGTGAACTGGCTCTCCCATTGCTCCTATGACCAGGGGTGATTTGCCGAATTCTTCCATTTTGATTTTAAAGAGGCTTTCCGGCGACCGCTTCTTGCTTATGGCTTCGGATACTTTGGCCTTGAGCTTCTGAAGGTAGCGGATGTTGTCCTCTATCATCTCCATTATCTCGCCCTTTAGTAGGACGCCACCATGCCCCTGGACAACATATTCCAGGTTGAAATTTTTCAGAGCTTCCAGGGAGGCAATGGTTAGGTCTACATCACCATCCGCTACCAAAGGTATGGGCATAAGGAGGTCGCCGGCAAAAAGGGTTTTCTCCTCCTGAACGTAAACGGCTATGGAGTCATAAGAGTGGCCGAATAGTTCAAATAGGTAAAGGTTCAAGCCACCTACGCTCAAGTTCATGGCACCTGTGAAGGTTATGGACGGCAGGATTATGGATGCGTTTTCAAGCTCGGAGTGGAGGCTTTTAATCTCAGCAAGCCTTTTGGCTCCTTCACGCGCCAAGAGGGTCCTGGTCCTTTTGTGGGCAATTATTTCCGCACTTTCCAGAAGGTAACTGCCCAAGGTGTGATCAGCATGGTAATGGGTGAGGATTAGGTATTTTATGCCCTCGGGGCACTCTTTGAGGGCAACCTTTTTCAGTTCCGAGGTCTCGGAGGGGAACGGAAGGGTGTCTATCACTACCGCCCCCTCTGGAGTTGCTATAAAACCGGCTGTCACTTCGTAATATAGGTCGCTGACAAAAGCATATATGTTATCGGAAACCCTGTCCTTTATCACTTTCCCCCTCCTTGCTCAAGCTGAGAGATGAAACTTTCCAGCATAGGCTTATCGGAAGGAGGCGCAAGCTTGAGGGCTTCGCGCGCTTCAGCCAAGGCCTGATCGGTAAGGCCAAGTTGGCTATAGAGCAAGGCAAGGTTCCGATGGCTAACGTAATCGTTAGGTGCAAATTCCAGCACTTTCTTGTTGGCTTCTACCGCCTTTTCCAACTTCCCCATCTGGGCATAGACGAAGCCAAGAGCACTGTAGGCTTGGATTAGGTTAGGCGATATCTCTAAAGCTTTTTCATAGGCTTCGGCCGCTTTCTCCCACTGGTTTGCCAGGCGGTAGTAATCTCCTAAGAGGAGCCAAGTTTGGTCATAGAGGCTATCAAGGGCCAAAGAGTGCAGGATTGTTTCCAAGGCTTTGTCTCCTTGGCCCAGCATTAGGTAAATTAGGGCTTTTTCATTTTGGAGGTGAGCGGTGTTAGGGCTAAGACGAGTGGCCTGGAGGTAAAAGTCCAGGGATTTTTGTAGGAATTCTTGCCTTCTTTGCGGGTCAGGGGAAAGGTCAGCCCAGTTACGGTAGAGGCGAGCTAAGTTGGCAGTGTGGTCGGGATTGTAGGGGTTGAGGTCGCGAGCCCTTGTGAGCACTTCCTCAGCTTCCTTAAGCTTGGCTTCCCTTTTGACAGGGTCCTGGATGGTGCGGGCATGCTCAAGAAGTGCTCGGCCCAGGAATAGGTAGAAGTAATCCTCTGCTGGGGCAAGCTGAACCGCTTGGGCATGAAGCTTAGAGCTTTCGGCCCATCGCCCCATGTTGTCTAAAGAAAAGCCTTGCTTGTAGATAATATCGGCTTTAATTATGCTTAGGTTGGTGGCGTAGATGAGCAGGGGCACTATCACAAGGCTAAGTAAGAACGCAGGTGCTGAAGCTAAAGGCTTTAAAGCAATAGGGGATGGCTTAGGGTTCTCGCCAAGCAGGGAAATCCCCACCAAAAGGATGAAGGCAAAGACGGTGGCATAGTAGTAAGTTATAGTGTTCACCATAATTTTCCCCGGGAGGAGGTTGGAGGCATGGTAGAGGCCGAAGATGAAGGGGAGGGTTAAAGTTATGGCAAAGTAGATGAGGAAAGCCCCTACCATTGTCCCAAAATCTGGGTTCTTCCTTTCCAGTGCTGTTCTGGCACTTATGAGTGCTCCCCCTACAAACCAAGTGAAGAAGAAGAGCCAGAACATAGCCAAGGATAACTCTGGCCTTCCTTGGCTAAGCCGGTACGTTAGCGAAGAAACGAGGATGGAAATTGGGTCCAATTTCCCCAGCAGGTTTGTGGTGTAATCAAAGAGCATGGTGCATAAGACGAAGGCCATGAGCAGGGAAAGGGATAAAGCAAACGGCCAGTGGTATTCTGGAGTGGGGGGTTGGGTAAAGCGGGCCTTTTTATGCTTGGGCTCTGGGGGAGGCGTTGGCTTTTCCAGGGCAATTTGCTTCGTGCCCAAGGCCACCATCACCGCTAAAAGGAGCCAGAAGTATGTGCGGGTGGCCGCTATGGCTATGCCGAAGTGGATTTCAATGAAATGAGCGATGAAAGTGGCAAGGAGGGCCACTAAAAGCATGACTCTGGAATCCAGAGGCTCTTTACTCTCTTGATGGATAGTCAGAGCAAAGTACATGGTATAAATGGTAAGGCCTGCTATCATCCCTGTGGGGATTCCAACCCCTGAAAAGCGGAAGCTTCTTTCTACGAGGTAAGGGATGACAAGGCCCAAGAACCCTCCTAAGGCCAAGGAGCCAAGGAAGAGGCCCTTTCTCCTTTCGTCCGGAATAAAACCGAGCCAGCGAAGCCCGTAATAGAATATGCCACCAAATAGGGTTATGTAGACGAAGAAGCCAATCAGGCCCGTGGTCACCAAAGCATCAAAAGTCTCATTATGGGAGCGATCGGGGGAGGCGGTCCGGTTTTCGTAGTGGGCGAGGTCGGGTGGATAGAAGGGGTTGTAGGCGTAGTGCATAGTCTCGGGGCCGTAGCCTATGAGGGGCCGGAGAGGGTTCAATGGGTCATATCCCCCGGTTGGTGACCATAGGGGTTGGTGGGGGAGGATGAGCTTAACGGCGCCTTCCCAAATAAGCACCCTGACTTTTCCTGTTCCCCCGCCAATTTCAAAAACCTGCCCCAGCCGGCCTATGTAAGGAAGTTGCTTAAGCGGGTCTAAAGGGGTGTGGGGGAGGTTAAAGACTACGAGGAAGAGGATTCCCAAAATGGTGTGGAAAACCCAACTAAGCCAGAGCCAGCGGAAGCCCTTTCTCAAGAAGGCCATAAGCCCGTAGGCTGGGAGGATACCAACCGGGATTGAGATTAGGGAGAAGGCGGCTGCTTTCCCCAATTCATCCTTTGTAAGGGGGCCTGGCTTGGCTTGGTTCCTCATTGCCACTAAGACGATGAGCATGAACGCATAAAGTCCTCCCAAAAGGCCAACCCATGGCCCTCGGCTCTGGCTAAAGAATATGCACATAATTTGGACGATGAGGGCGAATAGATAGACCCCTCCTGCAATGGCTTCAAGTGTCCCTCGCGGTCCCTCTTCTCTGACGATTAGCCCCATGGACTGGATTACTCTTTCCAGTGTCAGGAAGAAGACCATGATGAGGTAAGCGGCGACGAAGATGGCATTTCCCATGTTGGAAGCAACGCGCTTTGTCACATCTCCTCCCCACGGAAGTGGGTCTTTCCCCATGTGCTGGACTATCCCATAGATGGAAATGGGGATGCTGGTTAAGATGACGATGGTTATAAGGCGTTCCAATTGCTCCCGACGTTTGAGGTGGAGCAAGGTCATAAAGAAAATCACGAGGTAAGAGAGGGTTGTGTAAGTGCCTTGGAGGCGTTGGTAGGAACCCCAGAAGCTTATCCGAGGCGAGATGGAAGTGGCGGTGGACAATAGGTAAACCCCTGCTAATAGGAGGGTGGGGATAACCAATGGGGTTTCCTTGAGCCATTGGGTGAGGGGTTTGCCCAAGTGCAAGCCTTCATCGGCCAGCTTTATTATCCATACTGCCACCATGGTCAAAGCGATGGAGCGCAGGATGCTGAGCTTATCGGGTTCAAAGACCCGCTGGGAATAAATGTTGAAGAACAATGGAACGACCGTAGCTGCAATGAGCCACCCAGCTTCCAAAATTTTCTCGCAAATAGCGCCGATTTTGCTCTCTCTCATCCTCTTCTCTCCTTAAACCATCTTATTGTCCTCTCCAGTCCTTCTTCCAGTGGGACTTCAGCCTTGAACCCCAGGATTTTCTCGGCCTTTGAGGTATCGGGACAGCGTTTCTTGGCCTCCTCAAAGTCGGGGCCATAGGCTTCATCGTAAGGAACGAAGACGATCGGAGATGGAGAGCCTGCCTTCTCCTTTATAAGTTGAGCCAGCCCCAATATAGAGATTTCCCGGCCATTGCCGATGTTGAAGATTTTTCCGACGGCTTGAGGCAAAGTGGCTGCTAAGATTGTCCCCCGGACTGTATCGGTGACGTAGGTGAAGGAGCGGGTTTGGGAGCCGTCGCCGTAGACGGTTATGGGCTTTCCTTCCAGAGCTTGGGAGATGAACCGTGCGATGACGCTTCCATACCCTCTTGGGTCAAGGCGAGGGCCATAAGCGTTGAAGTAACGGACTACGGAGACTTCAAGGCCCAGGCGGTGGTAGGCCAAAGCCATGTGTTCATCCAAGCTCTTGGAAAGAGCATAGCACCACCTGGAAATTTCTGGCGGGCCGAAAACCCCGTTATCGGTCTCCTTGAGTCGGGATTTTTTGCTTTTGCCGTAAACTTCCGAGGAAGAGGCCACCAAAACCCTCCTTCGGTAGCGTTGAGCCAAAGCTAAGGCCAGTTCTGTCCCCAGAACATTGACCTTTATCGTCCTCAATGGGTCCTTGAGCACGTAATACACTCCTACTACAGCTGCCAAGTGGTAAACAAGCTCGCAATCTCGCACAAGGTTCTCCATAAGGGAAGCATCCGTCACATCGCCCTTAACCAAGCGGAAGGATGGATTTGAGAGGTGGTGGGCGATGTTTGCTTCATTTCCTTGGGAGAAATCGTCCAAAACTACTACTTCGTGGCCTTGGGCCAGCAATGCATCCACCAGGTGGGAACCGATGAAACCCGCGCCTCCAGTAACCAAGACCTTCAATCTTTCCCCCTCCTATAGGGTTCAGCGTGGATTATAATCCGGCTTGCCGAAGGGATTTGTTCTCTTAGCTTCTTTTCCAGTTCTTCAGCCAACCTGTGGGCCTCTTCCACTGATTTTGTCGGTTCAATGGCCAAGTGGAGGGAGATGTGGTAGCTTTGGCCATGCTTGTGAATTTGAATGTTATGAATCCCTTTCCCTCCAACTTTTATAATAACTTTTTCCAAGGCTTTGCGCATTGAAGGGGGCAGAGCCTGAGGAGGGGTTTCGTTTTCCATCTGAGGTTCTATGTGAGTTATGATGTCAATGCCGGGCTCAAGCTCCTGAGCTAATTTTTCTTCCAGCTTAGATACTACCTCATGGGCCAGGTCCAATGACCAATGAGCAGGGACCTCAAGGTGCACTTCCAAGACTCCACAGTTGTCATACTTGTGGAAACTAAGGCTATGGGCTCTTATCCCAAATTGGGAGGCGATGGCTTGGGTTTTTTCGTAAAAAGTTTCGTCTTGATTGGCTACAGGTTCTGTGTGGACTATTACATCTCCATGGGGGATGATGGAGTGGATTGCTTCTTCAACCGCTTGGGTAATTTTGTAGCTTTCCTCCAGGGAAGAACTCCTTTTTATTCCGACCTCAATGTCCAGGAAGACTTGACGGCCTACCTTCCTGGCTCGCACCTTGTTCACCTTTAATACCCCTGGAACGAGGGCGACTCGTTCTGTAATCTCCTCCTTCAGTCCTTCCGGTGCTTTGTCCATGAGGGTGTCCAGGGCCTCTCGGCTTAAGCGTATCCCGGCCACCACTACCATAATCGCTACTACTAAGGCTGCTACGGGGTCGGCCCATTCCATGCCAAACTTGGCTGCTATAAGGCCCATTAATACCACAAGCGAGCTGAATATATCGCTCGTGTAATGGAGGGCATCGGCTTGGAGGGCCTGGCTCTGGTGTTTTTGGGCGGTTCGGGTGAGGATGATGCTTAGGGAAGAGGCTAAAATTACTGAGAAAGCCATGACCGCAACGGAGTAACCGGTTACTTCGAAGTGTGCTTCTTTCCCCCTTAGGCGAGCGATGGCTTCTTGGATGATCCAGGCTGAGGTCAAGAGAAGGAGTGCGGTTTCGGCTAAGGCCGATAGGCTTTCTGCTTTGTAGTGTCCATAATGGTGGGTTTTATCGGGTGGCTTATCGGATATTCGGACGGCGAAGAAGGCCACTAAGGCAGCAACGAAATCTAACCCTGAATGCAGAGCTTCTGAAAGGATTCCCAGACTTCCCGTAATTAATCCCACAAAAATTTTGAGGGCTGTAAGGAGCCCACCGCCAACTACAGAGTACAAAGCTGCTTTTTGCTTATCCATAGTTTATGCTCAAAGCCCCATTATGATTTTAGCAATGAGGAGGTAAATAAGCAAGCCTGTCCCGTCTACCAATGTTGTCACGAAAGGGGCTGACAGCACCGCTGGGTCCAAACCGATTCTGGCCGCCATAATGGGGAAGATTGAACCCACGATGTTGGCCCACATAATTATGCACAGCTGAGCAAGCCCCACTGTGATGGAAAGGGTCAGGCCCGAACCCCAGGTCAAGCCGCGCAAGAACCCGGCAAGGCCTATTCCAAGCCCAAGGATGATAGCTATGGAGAGTTCCTTCAGCAACACTCTGAAAGCATCCTTGAACTTTATATCCCCTAAGGCCATTGCTCTTATGACGGTAGTAGCGGATTGGGAACCGGCATTGCCTCCTGTGCCTATCAGTAGGGGAATGAAGTAAGTCAAAGCCACTGCTTTTTCCAGCTCATTGTGGAAGTGCCTGAGGACGCTTCCAGTGTAAAGTTCAGCTATGAAAAGCAGGAGAAGCCATGTGAACCTTCTGCGGATTATGGGGAAAACCTTCGCAGTCAAATAAGGCTCTCTTAGCGGGCCAGTCGCACCCATGAGGTGGATGTCTTCCGTAGCCTCTTCGGCCATAACGTCCAGGACTTCGTTAGCAGTGACCATGCCCAGGAGGCGTCCTTCATCATCCACTACCGGGAGGGCCAGAAGTTCATAGCGGTAAAGGAGCTTGGCACATTCTTCCTGATCCGTAAAATGGTTAACACAAATGACCTCGCGGTCCATTATATTCTCAATTCGTTCGTTGAGGGCGGCTGTTATTAGCTTGCGGAGGCTTACAACTCCTACCAGCTTTGAATTCTTATCCACTACGAAGAGGTAATAGATGACGTCTGAATCCGGGGCATAGAGGCGTATTTTATCCAAGGCTTCTTGGACGGTCATTTCCGAGCTGAGGGTGATAGGGACAGGAATCATCCTGCCGCCAGCGGAGTCGTCTGGGTAACGGAGTAGGGGGACTACTTCCTCTGGCTCTTTCATTGCTTGGAGGGCTTCCGTTGCCTTTTCCAGGGGCAAGTCTCCTAAGAGGTCAGCGGCGTCATCTGGTTCCATTTCATCCAAGATACGAGCGAGGTCCTGGGTTTTCAGGCGGGAAGCGATGGCGGCGGCTTCTTCGGCCCCAAGTTCTTCAAGGACATCAGCAGAAATTTCTGTGTCCATTATTGGCAATAGGGTTTCTTGCTGTTCAAGGGGCAATTCAGAGATGACTTCGGCTTGGTCTGGAGGACGGAGTGATTCCAGGACTCCAATGGCTGCTTCCCAGTTCCCCTCTTCCAGATGGGCCTTTATTTTCCTGAGAGCCTCTTCCACGATGGCTTCCGGGAAAACCATGGCTTACCTCCGTCCTCATTTTTGCCTTTAAAATTATACACCGTTTTTGTTTCGGTGAAGCCTCCAATTTGGGTGCGTTTTTTGAAGTTGCTGTTT
>CAYOIS010000059.1:0-11237 GCA_964404055.1 uncultured Anaerolineae bacterium
CAAATTTGACAAGCAGAAAAAATGTGATATAATATTAGATTGCGTGAAAAGCAGGGGGCGAGTCCCTTCTGTACAACCCAGGGATGGGTTCGCTTTTTCTCCGTTAATAAAGCCACTTTCCCTTTAACCCCTGCACATGTGGTATAAAGCCATGAGGAGGTTTTGATTCATGGAGTTAGTTCTTTCTGGCAAGAAAAATTACGCTCGGATAGAAGAAATTCTCCCTCTCCCTAACCTCATCCAGGTTCAATTGGAGTCCTACCGCTGGTTTCAGGAGAAGGGGCTGAGGGAGCTTTTTGAAGAAATTTCCCCTATCCAAAGCTACAACAAGGTCTTGGAGCTGCATTTCTTAGATTATGAGTTCGGAAAACCCAAGTACAGCGTTGAAGAATGCAAGCTCCGTGACCTAACTTATGCTGCGCCTTTGTGGGTCAAAGTTCGCCTCGTGAACAATGAGACCGGAGAAATTCAGGAGCAGCGCATCTTCTTCGGCGATTTCCCCCTCATGACCGAAAGGGGAACTTTTATCATAAACGGTGCGGAAAGAGTCGTAGTTAATCAGTTGCTCCGCTCCCCAGGAGTTTACTTCTCCCTTGAAGAAGATAGAATCACCGGGAGACAGCTCTGTTACGCTAAGCTCATCCCCAACCGTGGGGCTTGGCTGGAGTTTGAAACCTCCAAGCGCGATGTAATTTCGGTTAAGATTGAGCGCAAACGCAAACTCCCCGTAACCGTCCTTCTGAGGGCATTAGGCTACGGAACCGATGAGGAGCTTTTGGCCCTTTACGAACACATAGATACCATGCCTGAGCATTCCTATATCAAGGCCACGATTGAGGTTGACCCAACTAAGAGCACAGAAGAGGCCCTTATAGAAATCTACCGCAAGATGCGCCCAGGTGAGCCCGCTAACCCTGAAAACGCCAGGAACTACTTGACCTCCCTCTTCTTCAATCCACGCCGCTACGATTTAGGGAAAGTTGGGCGTTACAAGCTCAACCGCCGCCTCGGGCTTGATTTCCCTCTGGACCACCGCACCCTCACCAGGGAAGATTTGGTGAAAGTAGTGGAAAAGATGATTTTAATCAACAATGGGCTGGAAAGGGAGGACGATATTGACCACCTGGGCAGCAGAAGGGTAAGGACGGTAGGGGAACTTATCCAGAACCAGATGAGGGTTGGCCTCCTACGCCTGGAAAGAGCCATTAAGGAAAGGATGAGCATAAAAGAGCCTGAGGAGGCAACCCCCTTATCCCTCATAAATATAAGGCCTGTAGTGGCCGCCCTGCGGGAATTCTTCGGGGGAAGCCAACTATCCCAATTTATGGACCAGACTAACCCCCTGGCTGAATTGACCCATAAACGGCGAGTATCAGCTCTGGGGCCAGGAGGGCTTAAGAGGGAAAGAGCAGGCTTTGAAGTCCGGGACGTCCACAACTCCCACTACGGCCGGATATGCCCCATTGAAACGCCTGAAGGTCCTAACATCGGTCTCATCGGCAGCCTTGCTACTTACGCCAGAGTTAATGAGTTTGGGTTCCTGGAGACCCCCTACCGCAAGGTAATCAACAAAGTCCCGAACCGCCCGCAAGAGTTAGTCGGTCAAATCCTCCGGGAAAGGATAATTGACCCGGCTACTGGGGAGCTGATAGCCGAGGCCGGAACTGAAATTACCCCTGAGCTGGCGGAAAAGATAAGCCGCCTTCCCTACACTGAGATAAAGATAAGGCCAGTAGTGACTAATGAAATCGTTTACCTTTCCGCTGACGAAGAAGATCAATACGTCATCGCTCAGGCTGGGGTTCCTTTAGATTCTAAGGGCCGCTTCCTCGTTGACAGAGTAACTGTCCGCCACCAGCAACAGTTCGCCATTCGGCCAGTGGACCAGGTGGATTACATGGATGTATCGCCGAAGCAAATCGTGAGCGTTTCTGCTTCCTTAATTCCTTTTTTGGAGCACGATGACGCCAACCGCGCCCTCATGGGTTCCAACATGCAGCGCCAAGCCGTCCCTCTGCTTAAACCGGAGACGCCTCTTGTCTCCACAGGCATGGAATACTACGTAGGCAAAGATTCAGGCCAAGTGGTCCTGGCGGAAGAGGATGGCGAAGTAATAAGCGTTACCTCTACCCAGATTGTGGTTAAAGGGGAAAGCGGCCTCCGTATTTACCCCCTCAAGCGTTACCAGCGTTCCAACCAAGCTACGTGCATAGACCAGAGGCCTATAGTTAGCAAGGGCCAAAAAGTGAAGAAGGGTCAAGTCCTTGCTGATTCCAGCTCTACCCAGAATGGCGAGCTGGCCCTTGGCCAGAATGTGCTTGTGGCTTTCATCTCCTGGGAAGGCGGAAACTACGAGGACGCCGTCCTCGTGAGCGAGGCTTTGGTCCAGGAGGACATTTACACCTCTATCCACATTGAAGAGTACGAAACCGAGGCCGTAGACACCAAGCTTGGGCCAGAGGAAATAACCAGGGACATACCGAACGTGAGTGAAGAGCTTCTGCGGGACCTTGATGAGAACGGTATAATCCGGATAGGAGCTCACGTTGGGCCGGGCGATATCTTAGTGGGCAAGGTTACTCCAAAGGGTGAGGCCGAACTTTCTCCTGAAGAAAAGCTCCTGAGGGCCATCTTCGGTGAGAGGGCAAGAGACGTAAGGGACACCAGCCTCAGGATGCCTCATGGCGAGAGAGGCGTGGTAATATCCGTAGCCGAATTCTCCCGCGACCAATACAAGGACCTGCCAGCAGGTGTGGAAAAAGCGGTAAAGGTTTACGTAGCTCAACGCCGCAAACTCACCGAGGGCGACAAAATGGCAGGTCGCCACGGAAATAAAGGGGTAATATCCAAAGTCGTGCCTGTGGAAGACATGCCTTTCCTACCCGATGGAACCCCGATTGAAGTTATCCTCAACCCCCTGGGGGTTCCGGCCCGCATGAACTTGGGGCAAATTTTGGAAACCCACTTGGGCTGGGCTGCCTACCGCCTTGGCTTCAGAGCCATTACCCCTGTCTTTGAGGGGGCAGATCAAGACGAAGTCTTCGCTGAGCTGGCCAGAGCTTGGCTCATAGATAAAGCTTGGGAGGATGTAACCGAAAGGGCTTGGCAGTGGCTCAAATCCATAAACTACAACCCTCAAGACATTGAAGATGATGAAGAAGCCCGTAGGCTCTACCTTGTAGAGTGGATAGGAGACCGGTACGACCCCGAGAAGCTCATGAGAGATTGGGTTTATGCTCGCAGGAGCGCACTCCGAGAATGGCTTCGGGAAAAGGGCTATGACCCTGATGCTATCTTGGTGTTTGAAGACGACCCCAGACCTCTGGAAGCCCGCCAAGAGGCCAACCGCTTGGCCAGGCTCGTCTGCTTGAGGGAATGGATAGGCTCCCTAACCGGTGAGTACCCATCCCTTGAGAACTCCACCGAAGAAGAGCTCATGGAGAAAGCCATCAAAGTCAGCAAAGAGACAGGCCAGCCTATCCCTACAACCGGCAAGATGATCCTCTACGATGGCAAGACTGGTGAACCATACGACCAGCCAGTAACAGTTGGGGTGATGATGATAATGAAACTAATCCACCTTGTAGAAGACAAAGTCCACGCTCGTTCCACTGGGCCTTACTCCCTGGTTACCCAGCAGCCTCTTGGTGGGAAAGCCCAGTTCGGAGGCCAGAGGTTTGGAGAGATGGAAGTATGGGCTTTGGAGGCCTACGGAGCTGCTTATACCCTTCAGGAAATGCTCACAGTTAAATCCGATGACACTGAGGGCCGCTTGAAGACATACGAAGCCATTGTGAAAGGGGAAAAGATTGCTGAGCCTCAGATGCCCGAATCCTTCAAGGTCTTAGTGAAAGAACTCCAAGCCCTGGGATTGGCGGTAGAAGTTTACAACGCCAAGGGTGAAAAATACACCTTTAGCAAAGAAGAGAAGGAAGAAAAACCCGTCCCGCTTGGCTTTGGAAGCTTTGACCTTGCTCGTAAGTTCTTGAGCAAATAAGGAGGTGCTTTTATGGATGTCAATGACATTGTAGCTGTCCGCATAAGCTTGGCCTCTCCAGAACAAATCCGTTCTTGGTCTTACGGAGAGGTCCTAAAGCCCGAAACAATAAACTACCGGACTTTAAGGCCGGAAAGGGATGGCCTTTTCTGCGAACGCATCTTCGGCCCTACCAAGGATTGGGAATGTGCTTGCGGAAAATACAAGAAGGTCAAATACAAAGGCATAATCTGTGATCGCTGTGGGGTTGAAGTGGCTCCAAGCAAAGTGCGCCGGGAGAGGATGGGCCATATAGAACTCGCTGCCCCAGTAGCTCACATCTGGTACATACGTGGAATACCAAGCCGCCTCGGTCTTCTCTTGGACATCTCCCCACGCAACCTGGAAAGAGTCATCTATTTCGCCCAATACATTATCACCGAAGTGGACGAAGAAGCACGCTCCAGAGCTTTGAACCGACTGGAGAAAGAGCGTTTGGCACGTTTAGCCAAGATTGATGCTGAGATTAATGCACAGATTGAGGAGATAGAGAAAAAGCTTAAGGAAAAGCTGGATAAAATCAACGATGAAGTCAAATCCCAAATTCAGGAGCTTGAAGAGCAACTTTACACCATGAGCGATGAAATCGCTGGTCAAGGGCGGGCAATCCAAGAGAAGCTGGAAGCCCTCATGGGCTCCCCTTCGCCCGAAACCATCCGAATCCCTTGGAGCGATGAAGTCCTCTTGGAAGAAGGAGAAGTTGTTTCCAGGGAACATCTGGCAAGGCTGAGCAAAGCGGCTCAAGAACGCTTATCCCTTTTGGAAGAGGGCATAAAGCGACGCCAGGAAGAGATAAAACTCCGGGCCGAAGCCGAAAAAGAATTCCTCATCCACAAGGCTGAAGAGGAAAAGGGCTCCGTGAAAGCTTCCTATGAAGACCTCATCTTTGAAATCATGGAGAAATACGACCAAGAAATGGCTGAGCTCCGAAGCCTTCAAGTGACTCAGGTTCTGAGTGAGGCGCGGTACCAGGAGCTCAAGGAAAAATGGGGGCCGGTGTTCAAAGCGGGCATGGGAGCTGAGGCCCTATACGAAATCTTGAAGGGCCTGGATTTAGACAAAATGGCCCAGGAATTGCGGAACGAAATCAACACTACCCGCTCAGCCCAGAGGCGAAAGAAAGCCATAAGACGCCTCCAAATCGTAGAAGCCCTGCGCAAAAGCGGTAACCGCCCCGAATGGATGATACTAACTGTGCTTCCGGTCCTCCCGCCAGAACTTAGGCCTATGGTGCCTCTGGACGGCGGGCGGTTCGCTACCAGCGATTTGAACGACCTTTACCGAAGGGTCATAAACCGCAACAACCGCCTTAAGAAGCTCAAGGAACTCGGCGCACCCGAAATCATAATCCGCAACGAGAAAAGGATGCTTCAGGAAGCGGTTGACGCCCTCTTAGATAGCGGCCGTCAGGTCCGAGGCCTTGTAGGAGCAGGAAAGAGAGGCCTAAGGAGCCTATCTGATATCCTCAGGGGGAAACAAGGACGGTTCCGCCGCAACCTCCTTGGAAAGCGCGTAGACTACTCTGGCCGCTCAGTAATTGTAGTAGGGCCTGAGCTTAAACTCTACCAGTGTGGCCTCCCCAGAGACATGGCCCTTGAACTATTCAAACCCTTCGTTATCCGTAAACTCATGGAAGAAAACCACGCCCACTCCATAAAGAGCGCTAAGAGGATGGTAGAACGTCGCGATCCCGTCGTTTGGGATGTCCTGGAAAGCGTAGTCAAAGAAAGGCCTGTGCTCTTGAACCGAGCTCCTACCCTTCACCGCTTGGGAATCCAGGCCTTTGAAGTAGTCTTAGTGGACGGTCAAGCCATCCGAATCCACCCATTGGTCTGCCCCGCCTTCAACGCCGACTTTGACGGAGACCAAATGGCCGTCCATGTGCCTCTCTCCGACGAAGCGGTTAGAGAAGCTCGTGAACTCATGCTTTCTTCCCTCAACCTCCTTAAGCCTGCCAGCGGCGAACCAATCGTTGGCCCAACTAAGGACATGGTCCTTGGCTGCTATTACCTTACAATAATGGAAGAAGGAGCTAAAGGGGAAGGTAAAATCTTCTCCGATTTTGACGAAGTAATCTTGGCTTACGAAACAGGAGTTGTAGACCTGCACGCTAAAATCAAAGTTTGGGCCAAGCCTTCCCCCGATCAGCCTCCACAGCTAATAGAAACAACCCCAGGCCGAGTAATCTTCAACCTCACTCTCCCAGAAGAACTTCGCTTCCAGAACAAGGTTGTGGACAAAAAAGCCCTCAGTGATTTGGTAGCGGAATGTTACAGGAAATTGGGGATGGAAGTCACAGCGGAAGTAGTGGATGCTTTGAAGGACCTGGGCTTTAAATACGCTACCCGCAGCGGTATAACCCTGGCCATGAGCGACATAAAAATCCCCAAAGAGAAGGAGGAAATCTTAAAGAAGGCAGAAGCCCAGGTGGAAGAAATAAACCGCCAATACAGGCGTGGCGTAATCACCGAAGAAGAGCAGTACATGAAGAGCATTGAGCTCTGGACCAGAGCTACAGATGAGGTAACCCAGGCGGTAGCTAAGGAACTCAACCCCTACGAGAGCGTGGGGGCAATGGCTATATCAGGAGCTACAAAAGGGGGGATTCAGACTATACGCCAGCTGGCGGGGATGCGCGGCCTCATGGCTGACCCCTCTGGACGCATCATACCTCTTCCCATACGGTCCAACTTCTGGGAAGGCCTCACCACCCTTGAATACTTCCTCTCCACCCACGGCGCGCGCAAAGGCTTGGCCGACACCGCCCTCCGCACGGCCGACGCTGGTTACCTTACCCGCCGTCTGGTTGACGTAGCCCAAGAGGTAATCGTTAGGGAATACGATTGCGGGACTTTGGAAGGCATATGGATTGACCAAGAGTCCTCCCGCCGGATGAACCAAAGCTTTGCCGAAAGAGTGATAGGTAGGGTCGCCGCTGCGGACATCATTGACCCCACCACCGGCAAAGTGATAGTGAAGCGGAATCAAGAAATAGACGAGGATGCCTTTGAGAAGATAAAGAAGGCCAATATAGACAAAGTCTTTGTCCGCAGCCCGCTTAAGTGCGAAACCCGCTACGGCGTTTGCGTACTCTGCTATGGGCGTGATATGGGCCGAGGTGGGCTAATCAAAGTAGGCGAAGCTGTGGGCATAATTGCGGCTCAATCCATTGGCGAGCCTGGCACGCAGCTCACCCTGAGAACATTCCACACAGGTGGTATCGCCGTGGAGGACATAACCCAGGGTCTTCCAAGAGTGGAAGAGCTCTTTGAAGCTCGCACGCCGAAAGGTGAAGCCATAATCTCCGACATTTCTGGGGTTGTGGATGTATACTGGGAAGGACCTATCCGCAAAGTCAAAGTAACGAGCTCTCAAGTCGTCACCGACGATTACTTCATCCCCGCAGGAAGCGAAATATTGGTTAAAGACGGCGAGATCTTAGAAGAAGGGGCAGTAATAGCTTCTACTCCCGATAACGGGACTATCAGGGCCAGGATACCTGGACAGATTTTCCTTGAAAACAACGGTGATGGCACCTACAAAGCCATCATCCGCCATGAATACAAGGAAGAGAGAGTCTACGAGATACCTCCAGCGGCCAGACTTAGGGTGGATAAGGGTGATTACATCAAAGCTGGAGACCAGATAACCGAAGGGGCAAAGAACCCTAAGGAAATCATGCGCATCCTGGGGAGGGAAGCTGCTCAGCTCTACCTCTTGGAAGAAATCCAGAAAGTATACCGAAACCAGGGCGTGAACATCCACGACAAACACATTGAAATCATCATCCGCCAGATGACGAACAAGGTCCGGGTCAAGTCGCCGGGTGATACCGATTACCTCCCCGGGCAATTAGTAGACCGCTTTGAATTTGAAGAAACCAACAGTCGGATAATAGCTGAAGGGAAGCGGCCGGCGGTGGCAGTTCCTGTCCTTTTGGGGATAACTAAAGCTGCCCTGGCCACCGATAGTGTCTTTGCTGCCGCTTCCTTCCAGGAAACAACTAAAGTCCTAACCGATGCTGCACTGCGTGGAGCCATTGATGAGTTGCGCGGACTCAAAGAAAACGTTATAATAGGACGCCTCATCCCCGCTGGGACGGGCTTTGAACGTTACCAGCGCTTAAGGGAAATGGCTTCGGTTCAAAAGAAACCATTATAAGGAGGTTAAAATTGCCAACGATAAATCAATTGGTCAGGAAAGGTAGGAAAAAAGTTAAGAGCAAGTCCAAAGCCCCGGCCTTGCTTTATTCCTACAACGCGCTCAAAAACGAACTTAAGAGGATGCCAAAAGGCAATCCTCAGAAGCGGGGTGTTTGCATTCAAGTAAGGACCATGACCCCAAAGAAGCCTAACTCCGCCCTGCGCAAGATCGCAAGGGTTCGCCTTACCAACGGGATTGAAGTAACAGCGTACATCCCTGGTGAAGGCCACAACCTCCAGGAACACTCCATAGTCTTAGTAAGGGGCGGACGTGTGAAGGACCTCCCTGGAATCCGCTACCACATAGTAAGGGGTGCCCTGGATGCAGCCGGGGTAGAAGCCAGGCGCCAAGGGCGGTCCAAATACGGGGCCAAAATGCCCAAGAAGAGATCTGAGAAATAAATTAAGGAGGTAAAGATGCCAAGACGCGGAAGCCCTCCGAGAAGGGAGATACCGCCTGACATAAAATATAACAGCGTTCTGGTGGCTAAACTCATAAACAAAGTCATGATGAACGGCAAAAAGAGCCTTGCCGAATGGATAGTCTACACTGCTTTTGACATCATTCGGGAAAAGACTGGGCGCAATCCTGTAGAAGTATTTGAGCAAGCCGTCCAGAATGCCGCCCCGGTTTTGGAAGTAAGGCCGAGAAGGGTCGGCGGTGCTACCTACCAAGTGCCGATTGAAGTTCCAGAGCACAGGCGTATATCCTTGGCCCTGAGGTGGCTCGTGAATTTCGCACGCGAAAGGAGCGGAAAATCCATGGCTGAAAAGCTCGCCGCTGAAATCATAGATGCGGCCAACAACACCGGGGCCACTATAAAGAAGAAAGAAGACACCCACAAAATGGCGGAGGCCAACAAGGCTTTCGCCTTCTTCCGATGGTAAAAATGAACGGGGAGTATCCATTAGAGAGAATCCGCAATATTGGGTTCATAGCCCATATAGACGCCGGTAAGACCACTACCACCGAGCGCATCCTGTTCTATACCGGGCGAACTCACAGGATGGGCGAGGTGGATGAGGGCACGGCCGTTACCGATTGGATGCCTCAGGAGAAGGAGAGAGGCATCTCCATAACGGCCGCGGCGGTAACTTGCTACTGGCGCAATCACCAAATTAACATTGTGGATACTCCCGGCCACATAGACTTTACCGCCGAAGTCCAGCGAAGCTTGCGGATATTGGACGGAGGCGTGGTAATTTTTGATGCTGTAAACGGGGTTGAACCGCAATCGGAAACGGTCTGGCGCCAAGCTGACCTTTACAGGGTCCCGCGCATATGCTTTGTGAACAAAATGGACCGGGTCGGCGCCAACTTCTGGCGGGTAATTGAGATGATAAAAGAGCGCCTAAAGGCCAACCCCGTTGCTATCCAAATGCCCTTAGGCGCCGAAGATACCTTTACAGGGGTCATAGACCTCATAGAGCCCAGAGCCATAATCTACAAGGATGAGCTGGGCACAAGCCCGGAAATTGCCCCAATCCCCGAAAGCTTGGCCGAAGAAGCCATGGTTCAACGCGATAAACTCCTGGAAAAAATCGCCGAAACCGATGATGAGCTCATGGTAAAATACCTTGAGGGGGAAGAAATCCCTCCGGAAGAGATTAAGAAAGCCCTTAGGAAAGCTGTAATTTCCGGCAAGCTTGTGCCCGTCCTCTGTGGGGCTGCCCTCAGGAACAAAGGGATTCAGCCTCTCCTGGATGCAATCGTAGATTACCTTCCATCCCCTCTGGATTTGCCTCCAATACGAGGAGTCAACCCTGAGACAGGGGCTGAAGAGAAGCGCTATCCAAAGTTGGATGAACCGCTTACAGCTCTGGTCTTCAAAGTCCATTCCGACCCCTATGTTGGCCGCCTCGTTTACTTGAGGGTCTACTCCGGAGTTCTTAGGAGCAACCGCAGGGTGCTTAATGCTACCCGAGCGCGCAAAGAAAGGGTTGATCGGCTCCTCAGGATGTATGCTAATAAACGGGAAGAAATCGCTGAACTGAGGGCTGGCGATATAGGGGCTGCGCTAGGACTTAAGCAAACTTTTACCGGCGAAACCATTTGCAACGAAGATAACCCAATTGTCCTTGAGCCAATTAACTTCCCAGAGCCCGTAGTTTCAGTAGCAATAGAACCCAAGACCCAGGCCGACCAAGAGCGCATGGCCGAAGCTCTCCAGCGCCTGGCCGAAGAAGACCCAACTTTCAAAGTGAAGATTGATGAGCAGACCGGCCAGACGATAATCTCAGGCATGGGGGAACTGCACCTGGAAATACTGGTAGATAGGCTTTCCAGGGAATTCAAAGTGCAAGCCAATGTTGGTAAGCCACAGGTGGCTTACAAAGAAACGATAACGAAACCTGTGCGGGTGGAAGGGTTATATGTCCGCCAGATTGGAACCCGCAACCATTATGGGCACGTTTGGCTTGAGCTTGAGCCTCTGCCCAGGGGCCAAGGAAACAAATTTGAAAGCAGGGTAAGTGAGGACAAAATCCCCGCGCACTTTATCCCAGCAATTGAGGAAGCAGTCCGGGAGGCCCTTGAGGCTGGAATTTTGGCTGGTTATCCGATTACGGATGTTAAAGTAAGCTTGGTAGATGGCTCCTTCCACCCTGAGGACTCTTCCGAAATAGCTTTCAAAGTGGCGACATCTATGGCTATGGAAAAAGGCCTCCGCCAGGCCGAACCTGTCCTAATGGAACCCTACATGAAACTGGAAGTAGTATTGCCCGAAGAATTCATTGGCGATGTGCTTGGGGACCTGGCCTCTCGGCGGGCTGATATCAAAGGGATGGAGCTGAGGCCCGGAGGGATTCAAGCAGTGCGGGCTATGGTCCCCCTTTCCGAGATGTTCGGCTATGCTACGGACCTGCGCTCTATGACTCAAGGGCGTGGCACTTTTACAATGGAGTTTGACCACTACGAAATCATACCCGGGGAAATCGCAGAGAAGATTCTTTACCGATGATGGAAGCCCTGGGCCAACTTGCCCCCGAGTGGGACTCAA
>CAYOIS010000060.1:0-11217 GCA_964404055.1 uncultured Anaerolineae bacterium
AAGCACTTTTGGGGGTGTATCCCTCTGCGCCGATTGGAAATCAGCCTTATTGGAGCCTACGCTGAAACTGCTAAGGTTCGGCAAAGGCCGACCACAGGCCGACTTTATTCGGTGCATAGGGAAAAATTTGGCACAAAAACCCTTAAATGGTAAAATGAGGAAAGAGATTAAACCTTGCTTTGGAGGTAAGCGATGAAGCTGGATCCCAAAGCCCGCTATACTAAAACCCACGAATGGGTCAGACTCAACGGCACCGAAGCCACTTGTGGGATAACCGACTACGCCCAGGCTCAACTCTCAGATGTGGTTTATGTAGAATTGCCGGAGGTAGGTGAAAGCTTCTCTCAAGGCGATGCCTTTGCCGTAGTTGAATCCGTAAAAGCTGCCGCCGATTGCTACATGCCCATGAGTGGCCAAATAACTGCTGTAAACCAGGCCCTCACCACCTCACCCGAGCTTGTCAACAAAGACCCCTACGGGGAAGGATGGCTCGTCCGCTTCCGCCCAACCAACCCCTCTGAGTGGGATTCCCTCATGACCCCGGAAGAATATGAAAAGTTCGTGGCCGAAGAAGAGGCCAAGGGAGGTCATTAATGAAAAGCCCTTATATCCCCTCTACTGATAAAGACCGCGAGGAAATGCTCCGGGCCATAGGGGTAGAAAAGATTGAGGAGCTCTTTTCCGACATCCCCCCTGAAGTCCGGTACGTGAAATTTAACTTGCCTGAGCCTCTCTCAGAAGCCGAAATCTTGCGGGAAATCCGCCAAATGGCCGAAATGAACGCCGACCTTGACCATTATACCTGCTTTCTGGGAGCAGGAGCCTACAATCACTTTGTCCCCAGCGTAGTCAAATATGTCCTAAGCCGAGGTGAATTCTACACCGCTTATACCCCCTACCAGCCGGAGATAAGCCAAGGCACCCTTCAGAGCATCTTTGAGTATCAGACCATGATTTGCCAGCTTACGGGGATGGAAGTGGCCAACGCTTCCCACTACGATGGCGCTACTTCCATGGCCGAAGCAGCCCTCATGGCCTACAACATCCACCGCCGAAAGCGCCACAAAGTGATTGTCTCCCCTGCTGTCCACCCTGAATACCGCCAAGTCCTGCGCACTTATGTCCGCGGCATGGATATAAGCGTGGTAGGAGACGAAAACCCCGAGGCCGATATCCAGGACCTCTTGAGCATTCTAGACCAAGACACAATCTGCTTCATAATCCAGAACCCTAACTTCTTCGGGGAACTGGAGCCGGTAGAGGGCCTGGCCGATAAAATCCACGAAGCCGGAGCCATATTCGTGGTAGTAATTGACCCGATATCCTTAGGGCTCTTCAAACCCCCTGGGCAATACGGAGCCGATATCGTGGTAGGGGAGGGACAGCCCCTGGGTAACCCCGTAGCTTTCGGCGGGCCATACTTGGGGATATTCGCAACTAAAATGGAGTATGTCCACAGGATGCCAGGGCGCTTGGTAGGGGAAACAGTGGACACTGAAGGGAAGCGAGGCTTCGTCCTCACCCTTTCGGCCAGGGAACAGCACATCCGCCGGGAGAAAGCCACCTCCAACATCTGCACCAACCAGGCTCTCTGCGCTCTGGCTGCTGGCGTTTACCTTGCAGTCATGGGCAAAGAAGGCCTGAGGAAAGTAGCCGAGCTATGCTACCACAAAGCCCATTATGCTGCCAAGCGCATCGGAGAAATCCCCGGCTACGAAGTCCTCAATAAAAAGCCTTTCTTCAAAGAGTTCGTAGTCCGTTGCCCCCTCCCACCGCAAGAAATAAACCGCCGGCTTCTCCAGCACAAAATCATCGGGGGATACGACTTGGGCCGGGATTACCCACACCTCAAGGATTGCATGCTTTTGTGCGTGACCGAGCTTAACACCAAGGAGGAAATAGATAAACTGGCTGAACTCTTAGCCGAAATGAAATGAGCCCGGAGGTGTGCGATGGAGAAGGTCAAAATAGGAATCATCGGGGGAAGCGGCCTCTACCAGATGGAAGGGTTAACCGACATAGAAGAGGTTAAAATTTCAACCCCATTCGGCGAACCCTCGGATGTCATAGTCATAGGCACTTTAGAAGGTAGAAGGGTTGCTTTCTTGCCCAGGCACGGCCGCGGCCACCGCATAATGCCCAGCGAAATCAACTACAGAGCTAACATCTGGGCCCTCAAATCCCTTGGAGTTGAGAGGATAATAGCCGTGAGCGCCTGCGGCTCAATGAAGGAAGAGATAGCTCCAAGGGACATAGTCATCCCAGACCAACTGTTTGACCACACCAAGGGCAAGAGGGCTTACTCCTTCTTTGGGGACGGGATTGTAGTCCACACCTCCTTTGCCGAACCCTTCTGCCCAGAACTTTCCGAGCTTCTCTACCAAGCGGTGAAGAAAACTGGAGCCAGGGTCCACAAAGGTGGAACTTTCATCACCATTGAAGGCCCTCGCTTCTCCACAAAGGGCGAATCCCGAATATACCGCCAATGGGGAGTGGATATAATCGGCATGACCGCTTCCCCGGAAGCCCAGCTGGCCAGAGAAGCCGAAATCTGCTACGCGGCCATGGCCCACGTCACCGATTACGACGTCTGGCATGAGACTGAGGAGCCAGTTACAGCGGAAATGGTGATAAGAAACCTTGAGGCTAATATCAAAGTAGCACAAGAAGCCCTCCGCTACCTCATCCCCACTATCCCCGAAGAGCGGACTTGTGCCTGCTCCCGTGCCTTGGCCGATGCCATAGTAACTCAGAGGGACCTAATCCCCAGAGAGCTCAAGGAAAAGCTTAGCTTGCTCATAGGTAAATACATCTCATGAAGGGCAAAGTTCAATCCATCCTTTCTAAACCGCAAACCCTTCTGGCACTTGGGTTTATCTTGGCCCTCCTCTTAGGGGCAGGAATTTATTTCAACTACGCCTTCTTCAGGCGGCCGGCTCTATCCCCTTCTCAGAGGGAATGGCTCACCCGAAAAGGCAAAGTCGTAATCGCTGGCGATTATGCCTTTCCCCCGTTTGAGTATTTGGAGGGGAATGAATACAAAGGCTTCAACGTGGACCTTGTCTACTCCCTCGCCTTAAACTTGGGGATGGAAGTGGAGCTTAGGCCGATGTTATGGGAGGACGCTCGCAAAGCCCTGGAGGAGGGCCAAGTGGATGCAATCCAGGGAATGCGTTATACACCTGAAAGGGCTGCTACCTACAGCTTCTCCCGTCCCTTCCTCCAAAGCTACTCCATCATCTTCATCCCCGCTGACCGGCAAGGTATCTCCTCAGTAAATGACCTCAAAGGCCTCAAAGTTGCTGTCCAAAAAGGGGACGTTTCTTACGATTACTTGAGCGTCCTCCCTGAAATCACCATTGTAGCTACCGGGACCCAGGAAGAAGGGCTGAAATTGCTTTTGGAAGGCCAAGTTGATGCCTTTGTGGGCAACAAATGGGTTGGCTTGTTCAACCTTAGGAAAATGGGGGCGGATGGCAGAATCAAAACTGTTGGAGACCCCCTCTTTCCCTCACCTTACTGCATGGCAGTAAAGAAGGGGAACGAGGAGTTACTCTCCATCCTGAACACTGGCATAAGAATTCTGGAAAATAATAGCACTCTGGCGGCACTTTATCAAAAATGGTTCGGGACAACGCCAGAAATTTCCCCCGTAACGCTTATTACCCCTACACTCATAAGGTTTTCCGGCTTAATGGTTTTTCTCCTGTTCACCTCCCTCTTCCTCTACGCCTGGAACTTAACATTACGTCGGGAGGTGCGCAAAAGCGTAACCGCTGAAAAAGTCCTACGGGAACGCCTAAAAGCTTTGTACGAACTAAGCCGTAAGTTGCCCCTTCTACCCGATGAATTGAAGATAGCACAAACAGTGGCTGAAATAGCCAGAGATGTTGTCCACGTTTCCTCCTGCAGCCTATGGCTTTGGGATGAAAACAAAGGGGCCTTTGTGGAGGTAAAGGATGAAGAGAGAAGGGAACTAAGCCCCTTTCCTGAAAGCTTGCTAAGCCGTATAGTTCGCACCGGTGCCCCAATTTATATCCCCGACCTTTCCACAGAGCCAACTCCAATTGCTTTCCCCTCCGAAGCTGGAAGCTGCTTCTTAGCCCCTATCCAAACTGCCGGGAAGGTTCACGGTTTCTTAGCAGGGGTTAAGAGCCTAAAAGATGGCTTCTCTCCCGAAGAGCAAGAGCTAATGTTAGCTTTAGCTGAACACGCCTCGGTCGCTTTAGAAAACGTAAAGCTCCGCCACGGCCTTAAGGCTCAATTGCAGGACCTCACCCAGGAAGTAACGCGTAGGGCCCTCGTTCAGGAAATTGCCTCCTTAGCAGTTTCCACCTTTGATATCAAAAGGATCCTTAACGTAACTGCTGCTAAGATTGTGGAAACTTTAGGGGTAGACCATTGCGCCATCGTCTTATTCAATTTAGAAAAGATGGAAGGCACGGTAGAAGCGGAATACCCCATACAAGATTCAATCGGCCTCAAATTTGACCTCAAAGTTTACCCGGCTTTTTCTCACGTCATAGAAACTCGCAAACCCCTTATCGTTCACGACGTAGAAACTGAGCCTTTATTAGAGCCAATCCGTAACCTCCTCCTCATGGCTGGAGTCCGTTCCTTCCTCCTCGTCCCCATAATACTTCAAGAAAGCATAATCGGTTCTGTAGGAATTGAAGCCAGAGGGGAAAAGAGGCCATTCTCTCCCGTAGAAGTGGAGCTTGTTCAGGCCATAGCTAACCAACTGGCAATGGCCATCCACAATTCACGCCTTTACCAGGAAATCCAAACCCGCTACCATCAATTAGCTTCTCTGCAAGACTCTATAAGAGTGCTCAACTCTTACCTTGATCTACCTGGGATTCTTTCCTTGCTTACAGGCTTGACTATAGGGTTACTTGACGCAGACCGTAGCGCTGTATTCCTTTTTGATGAAAGCAAAAAACTGCGGTGCGTGGCCAGCGAAGGCCTTTCCCCTGCTTTCGTCTCACTCTTAGAAACGGTTCAGATATGGCCCCCCACCGTTGAAGAGGCGCCGCCCCCCTTAATAGTAAACGACGTCCTTAAGGAAGCGCTTTTCCTCCACATCCGCGGAGCCGCTATGGATGAGGGTATAGCTTCGGCACTTTACCTCCCATTGTTCCACCGCGGAAAATTGCTGGGAAACTTAGCCGTATTTTGCAATGAACCTCGCACCTTCTCTCCCATGGAAGTATCCCTTGCCCGCGCTATCGCCGATCAGGCCGCTGTAGCCATAAATAATGCATTGCTCTTCCAAGAGGTAAAGAAAGCTGGAGAAGAGTGGGAAAAAACCTTTAATGGGATACGCGAAGGGATTGTCTTACTAAATCCAGATTTCCAAATCCTAAGGGCTAACGAAACCTTCGGCAAACTGGTGGGCCTATCTCCAAAAGAACTCATTGGCCGCAACGCTTACGAATTACTCCCCTCCCTTTCCGAAATTCACCCTAAGGTGGATCGTGACCATGTACCGCGCTCTAAGGAAATTCAATGGCGCTTCAAAGATCGCACTTTCCGGATTATTCACTACCCGATAAGAGGAGAAGCCGGGCTTTTAGAAAAAGTCATCGTCATATTTGAGGATATAACGGAGGAATTGGCCCTTCAGGACCGCCTCCTTCAAACTCACGCTTTGGCTTCTTTAGGCAAAATGGCCTCGGCTTTGGCCCATGAACTAAATAACCCCTTGGCCGCAATCTTGGGCTATTCCTCTCTACTTCAGTTAGAATCGGTGCCAGATAAAGTGAAAGAAGCCCTTAAAGAAATAGAGCTCCATGCTCGGAGAGCTTCAAACATAGTAAAAGCAATAGCGGATTTCGCCGAACAAAAACCAGCACCAAAGTTCAAGATAAATGTAAACCAGCTCTTGGAAGAAACCATCGCTTTCCATCTATCGGAATTAAAGGCCAGCAAAGTTGAAGTTTTCAAAGAGTTTGACCCCACCCTCTCAGAGACAGGAGGTGACCCCTATCAACTGCAGAAAGCCTTTGAGCAAATTATTATCAATGCTGAACAAGCCCTTGAAAGCAAAGGAGGTGGTAAGCTCTTAATCCGGACAAGCGAAGAGCAAAAGCCGGAGCCTATGATTAAGGTAGAATTCATAAATGATGGCCCACCAATCCCCGAAGAAATCCTCCCCTACATATTTCAACCATTCTTCACAACGAAGGAGGGGAAAGAAGGTTTGGGCCTTTCATTAGCTTATGGTATCATAGCCCGACACGGTGGCTCTATTTGGGCCGAAAATCTGCCCGAAGGCGGTGTACGTTTTCAAATAGAACTCCCTGTGGTAACCCCTGAGCCTGATTGGGCCCTTAAAACTCTGAAGGAACTGGAAAAAGAATATATTGCCACTATCCTACTTATGGGCAAGAGCCTTCGGCTTTTAGAATTGGAAAAAACCATCTCCGCGTGGGGATACCGCTGTCTGAAAGCCTATGGACTTAAGGAAGCAGAGGAATTAATGACCAAAGAGAAGCCATCTGCTATCCTTTGCATCTTAACCTCTGATTTCCAGGAATGCCTTGATTTATACAAGAAGTTTGTGGGAGTTGACCCTGGCTTGGCTAAGAAATTCCTTTTCCTGGTAGAAGGCCGCTTAACCCCTGAATTATCTCACCTCTTAAAAGCAACTGCCGGGATACACTTAGTTGAACCCGTGGACCCAGAAGTCCTTCGCCGGACCTTAGGGAGAATAATCTTCACGACGGAGGGTTAAGCTATGTTCCGCATCTTGACCATAAATCCTGGCTCTACTTCTACTAAAATTGCCCTATTTGAGGATGAAAATTGCGTGATGCGAGAAGAGATTTACCATAAGCCTGAGGAATTAGGCCAATACAATAGGATTGTGGAACAGTATCCCTTACGACGTGATGCGGTGCTTAGGTTTTTGGAGAACAATGGAATTGCCCTTTCTTCCCTAAGCGCAGTGGTGGGAAGGGGCGGACTTATGCGGCCAGTGGAAAGCGGGACTTACGTTGTGAACCAGAAGATGCTGGAAGACCTTATGGCTCCCAAAGAAAGGGAGCACGCTTCAAACCTGGGAGCTTTAATAGCTTATGAGATAGCACAAAAGGCCGGAGTGCCCGCTTTCGTAGTAGACCCGGTATGCGTTGATGAATTTGATGATATTGCACGCATCTCAGGCTTGCCAGAGATAGAGCGCAAGAGCTTATCCCACGCCCTTAACTTGAAAGCGACAGGACGAAGAGCAGCCAAGGATTTGGGGAAAAGCTACCAGGAATTGAACTTGGTCATAGTCCACATGGGAGGCGGAATCTCGGTCTCAGCACACCGCAAAGGTAGGATGGTGGATGTAAACCAAGCCTTGGATGGGACAGGCCCCTTCTCTCCGGAAAGAGCTGGTGGATTGCCTGTTGGAGATGTCATAAGGATGTGCTATTCGGTACCGCCTTACGATAAAACCCGCTACACTTACGAGGAGATGATTACAAAGATAACTCGGAAGGGAGGCCTCCTCGCCCATTTAGGCACTAACGATGCCAGAGAAGTGGAAAAACGCATAGCTCAGGGTGATGAGCATGCTCGCCTTGTCTACGAAGCTATGGCTTACCAAATCGCCAAAGAAATAGGAGCCATGGCTACAGTCCTCAAAGGAGAAGTAGACGCCATCGTCCTTACTGGAGGCCTCGCCCGCTCTGATATGCTGGTGGGATGGATAAAGGAAAGAGTCGGCTGGATTGCTCCCGTTTTGGTCTATCCTGGCGAAGACGAAATGTTAGCCATGGCCCAAGGCGCTTTGAGAGTACTGAGAGGCGAAGAGAGGGCTAAGGAGTATTAAGCCATGCTCTTAAATCCCCTTGATGGGCTCATAATACTGGGGCTTGGAATTGGCGCCTTCTGGGGCTTCAACAAGGGGACAATCCGTGAAGCTATTGAGCTTGCGTGCTTATACCTCGCCACCTTGGTAACTACACTGCTTTTCCAAAAGCCTGCCCGATGGCTTGCCTCCCGCTTCTCCTTGCCCTTGCCTTTTGTGGAAATATCGGTCTTCGCTTTGCTACTTTTAGCAGCCTTCTTTGCTTTCTTCTATATTGCCATGGATTTCTTCAAACTTCCGCAGTCTCGCTACCTCAGCTTTGTTGATAGATTAGGGGGAATGGTTTTCGGATTTCTCTTCGCTCTGGTTGTCATCAGTCTTTTGCTCATCTTTTTGGATTATGCCCTTGGGGTAAATTGGCTTAAGTGGGAGCATTTAAGGAAAGCCATTCTTGAAACGAGGCTTTCCTCTTTCGCTGCCCCTTTAGTGAAAGGGTTTGGCCGAAGCATCTTAGCCGTGCTTAAACCATTTTTCCCGAAAGGTTTGCCCGCCTTAATACCAACCGAAACTGCACTTGTTCGGCCATTGGTTGGCCTTAAACTTTACTGAGCCTATCTAAAATCATTGTGAAGCAGCGCAAGCCCCCGAAGCAATTTACTACAGATAGTTGGAGATTGCTTCGCTCGCAATGGCACTCAATAATTCGTGGTACGGTCAATAAGCCCGCGCTCTCGAGCCAAAAAATCGCACAATTTGAAGGAAGCGAAAGCGATAAAACCAAAGAAGACCGAAAGCCCAAACATTATCCCCAGCAATTCCTCATTGCTTAAGGAGGCAAAAGTGGGGAAAGCCTTTACCCCACTGGGGAGAAGAGCACGGCGAAGCAACTCTAACCAGTAAGTTATAGGCATGATGAAGCCCAAAGGGCGAAGCCACGAGGGCAAAACCTCCAGTGGGAAAACAGCCCCGCTGAAAAGGAACAGAGCCCCTGCTACCGCTTCACCTATCAGGAAAAAGTGATGGGCCACAAGAAGACTTACGTTGGCTAAAATAAGCCCCATAAAAGCCAATACTACTATCCCTAAAATCAGGGAAAGCAGGAAAAGGGGCCAATTAGCTTGGGCAAGATTAAGGGGTAAATGCAGGAAGAGCATCCCAGCGGCAAGGGTTATAAAAACAGCGAAGGAACCTGTGAGGAAACGGGCTACCCCTCGGCCAAGCCAATAGAAAGGAATGAAAATAGGAGCAACGTAAATGTATTTTAAGGTCCGATAATGCTCACGGTCGTCTATCACAGCCCAAGATATGCCAATCATGACCGAGCCCACGTAAATGTAGAAGGCATTGCCTAAGTAAATGTAAGGGAAAATAGGCTCCCTAAAACGCCCCCCTGTTATCACTCCGTACATGACCACTAAAATTGCCGCCGAGGCCAGGGGCTTTATTATGGAGTAAATGGCAAAAAGCACCGGGTCTGTCCAGTTGGACTCAATCTGCCACCCAAGCCACGTAGCTATCCAGAACGAACGCCAGGCTGAAGCCAAACGGGATTTCATTGCTGAATCTCCAGGAGTTTGCCTTCGCGTATCGCTATCTTCTCCATGTAATCCAGGAGCAAACGAGCCGCAATTATAAATACTATGCTCATAACGCCGAGGATTGCTGACTCCATGCGAACATCCAAAAAGCCCAGCGAAGCACCGGAAGGGAAGAGTAGCTGACGCATGGCATCAAGGCCAAGGGTAAGGGGTATCAAAGAAGCAACTGCTGCTACCCAGAAGCCCAAACTTTTAATCGGGAAATAAAAGCCCGATAAAAGGTAAATCGGCTCCTGAGCTAAGCTGGCCAAATGCCACGCCTCCCTTCCCCACAAGAGGAAAAGGGAAGCATTCATCATCCCAAGGCCGTAAAGAGCGACAAGAGTAAGGGAGAAGACCAGTACCAAAAGTAGACCATTGGCAACGGAAAAGCGCACTTTGAAAAGTATGCCTCCTACCAAGATAATTGTGGCCGCCCTGAGAGAAGTCCCAACGATGCCCCCTAAGGCCATCCCAAGGAGAATAGCCATCTTAGGGGCTGGTGATATTATGTAAAGCGGCAGGTTGCCTGTTTCCTTCTCCCAATAGAATTGGGTAGACATGCTCCAAAGCACATTCAGCCAGAAAGCGGTCATAGCTCCGCCCAGCACCACGAAGCCTATATACTCTTCCGGCGCCTTGATAGCCCGATAGATGAATACATAAGCCGAGACCGCCAGGAGCGAGAGGAAAACATCAAAGAAAATCCATGACCTCTCCCTTTGCTGAGCTATAATCCTTGGATAAGCACGGGCTATCACTGTCTTTAAGAACAACTTCCAGCCTGTAGCTTTAGCCTTCATCCTCCTTCACCTCTTCAAACGGCCGGCCAACCAGCTCTACGAAGACATCTTCCAAAGTTGGCTCTTTTTTAGTCAAATGGCGGACTTGAACTGAATGAGCGGTCAGGGTACGGATAACCTCAGCAAGGGCTGATTCATCCTTAAGGGCTAATTTGAGCTTCGCGCCCCCATCAGTTTCGGCCAAGAGCGCGCGGTGGACACCAGTAATGGCTTCCAAAACTTCCGATGCCAACCCTTGGGGGTGAGTAATTTCCAGCTCAAACAAAGCTTCCTGGCGAAGTCGCTGCTTCAAAGAGGCTGGGGAATCGCAGGCCACTATCCTACCTTGGTCAATTATAGCCACTCGGTCACAGAGTTCTTCTGCTTCCTGCATGTAATGGGTGGTTAGGAGGATAGTGCGGCCGGGATGCTCCTCCAGCCATTCCCTTATGAACTGCCGGATTTGGCGAGCAGCGTTCACATCAAGGCCAAGTGTTGGCTCATCTAAGAAAAGGATTTCAGGGTCTGTAAGAAACCCACGAACCACATTCATCTTTTGGCGCATGCCAGTAGAAAGCTGGGAAGTCTTAGTATGCATCCATTCGGTCAGGCCGACACGGTGCAGAAGCTCCTCAATGCGGCGATTGGCTTCGGAGGTTGAGATTCCATAAAACTGGGCAAACATCCACAGATTTTCCCTAACCGTAAGCAATCCGTAACCTGAGGCTTCGCCTCCTGAAACCATGTTGATTATAGGACGTATCTTGTGGGATTCCCGGACTACATCAAAGCCTGCCACCCAAGCCCTTCCAGAGGAAGGAGCCAAGAGGGTGGCCAAGATTTTTATCAAAGTAGTCTTGCCGGCACCGTTGGGGCCCAGCAAGCCGAAGAGTTCCCCTTTTGCTATCTCAAGGTTCACATCCCTCAAAGCAATAACCTCTTTCTTGGGCTGCCGGCGTTTCCCACGCACCGTGTATATGCGCCACAAGTTCTCTGTCTTTATTGCCCATTCTCTGCTCATAACCCTTACCTTTGTGAGAAATCAAGCAAATTATAG
>CAYOIS010000061.1:0-11053 GCA_964404055.1 uncultured Anaerolineae bacterium
GGCGCCTTTTGCTCTTTCTTGCCCTCCTGTGCTATAATTACCCCCAAAGGAAAAAGCCGGAGGGGAGGATGGAACTTAGGGATTATATAAGGGTCATAAGGAGGCGAGGGTGGATAATCTTGGTTCTTATGCTCCTCACTTCAATAAGCGCTTTGGCCTTCAGCAAATGGCAAATCCCAGAATACAAAGGCTACGTCACTATCCAGTTCAGAGCGGCAAGGGCCGACTGGGGCCTAACTAATGCCGCTAAAACCCTCCTACCAAGCTACCGCAATTTTATCGCCAATGAAAAAACAGCCCAGAGAACTATTGAAAGGCTTAATCTGGATTACACCCCTCAGCAGCTCTTAAGTAAAATCGCTACCAAAGCCGATGAGGCCGATTTCACCTTGAGGCTTGAAGTAAGGGATTACGATGGCCCGCTCGCCCAACGCATAGCCCAAACCATGGCCGAAATCTTCGTAGAAGACCAGACCGAATGGAACCAGCGCCAGGACAAGCAGGACCGAGTGGAGGCTTTCATTCTGAACAGTGCTCGCTATTCCCTCTATAGACCGCAAACCAAGATGAACGTCTTAGCTGGCGCTGTTTTCGGAGCCTTGCTGGGTGTGCTTATCATATTCCTCCTGGAATGGTTGGAGGCTGATATCCTCTGGGCTGGGGAAGATGTGGAAAGACGGCTCGGTTTGCCTGTTTTGGGAACTATCCCCACGTATTCCACAGAAGCCAGCCCCTCTTTTTGGAAGATAAAATTGCGAAGGTGAAAGGAAATGAAGAAGAACATTTCGCCCGACCTTATCACAATCCATCACCCCCGCTCACCAATAGCCGAAGCTTACCGAATCTTAAGGACCAACTTGGAATTTTCCAGCCTTGATAGGCCTTTGCGCCTCCTCTTGGTAACTTCCCCTGGAGCTGAGGAGGGCAAGAGCACGGTCCTAGCCAACCTTGGTGTAGTCATAGCTCAGGCTGGGAAGAAAGTAATCATGGCCGATTGCGACCTGCGTCGCCCAACCCTTCACGAACTGTTTGGTCTTCCAGGAAACATAGGCCTCACCAACATGATTGTGGATGAAGAAGCTTTGAAAAAGCCCCCGCTTCTGGAAACCGGTGTGGAAAACCTCTGGCTATTGCCAAGCGGTCCCCTTCCCCCTAACCCAGCTGAAGTCCTAGCTTCTCGCCGGATGGAAGAAGTGCTCAAGCGGCTTTCCTCTGAAGCTGACATGGTCCTTTTGGACGCTCCACCCGTTGTTTCTGTCACTGATGCTCTTATCTTGGCTTCCAAATCGGATGGAGTAATTTTGGTGATAAGGGCTGGCCGCACAAGGAAAGAGATGGCTCTAAGGGCTAAGGAGCTTTTGGAGAAAGTGAACGCCCGCATCTTGGGCAGCGTCCTCACCGATGCTCAGCTGGATATGAGGCTTCAGAGATATTATGGCTCGTGAGGGATTTGTGGACCTTCACAACCACATATTGCCCGGAATTGACGATGGCCCTCAAGATTGGGAAGAATCCATACGAATGGCTAAAGTGGCGCAGGAGGAGGGGATTATAGCTGTAGCTGCTACCCCTCACAATATAGGCTTTGGTCAAGAAGTAAACCAGAACCTTGTCCTTTCCCTGGTAGAGGAACTCAGGGCCAGGCTCCGAAAAGAGGGTATAGAGCTGGAAGTTTTCCCAGGCATAGAAGTAATGGTCATGCCGGAAGTTTTCCTTTTCCTGGAGGAAGGGAAAGCCTTCACCCTCAACGGAAGCAAATATATCTTGGTGGAATTGCCTTACACCTTTTACCCCGTATATTCGGAATACGTCATTTTCAAGCTCATGGAGCGGGGCTATAGGCCTATCTTGGCTCACCCTGAGCGCTACGTTTACTTCCAAAATCGCCCTGAGCTCCTCAAACCCTTGGTAGAAAATGGCCTATTGCTCCAAGTAACCTCTGGAAGCATAACAGGGGAACTTGGGGGTAAAGCCAGGGAATTTTCCCGCCTTCTCCTCCAGGAAGGGTTAGTTCACATAATAGCTACTGATGCCCACTCTGCGAAGTGGAGGAAGCCAACAATGCGGGAGGCTGTTGAAGAGGCGGCCCAAATCGTCGGTTGGGATAAGGCCTTAGCAATGGCCTCCCACAACCCTAAAGCCATTCTTGAAGGAAAGGAGGTGAGAGAGGTATGGGGTCCGTCTTGAAGTGGCGCCGACGCAAAATAGCTCGCCACAAGTATAAAAAGCGCTTGAAGAAGACCCGCTGGCAGCGCCGAATGCAGAAGATAGGAGGATAAAAAGCTATGAAAGCTTTAGTCCTAAGCGGAGGTAAAGGAACAAGGCTCCGTCCCATAACCTATACCAGTGCTAAGCAGCTGGTGCCAGTGGCCAATCGCCCTGTCTTGTTCCGAGTTCTGGATACAATAACTGCTGCTGGCATCAAGGATATAGGCATAGTTGTGGGAGATACAGCTGAGGAAGTAATGAAAGCCGTAGGAGACGGCTCAGCTTGGGGGGCAAATATCACTTACATAAAGCAAGAAGCTCCGCTTGGGCTGGCTCATGCGGTCAAAATATCCAAGGACTATCTGGGCGATAGCCCCTTCGTCATGTTCTTGGGGGATAACGTAATTCAAGGGGGGATAAAGCACCTGGTGGAAGAATTCAGCCGGGGCAATTGGAACGCCCAGATAGTCCTCAAGGAAGTTGATAACCCCTCCCAGTTTGGTGTGGCTGAGCTCAAAGACGGAAGGGTCATAAGGCTTATAGAAAAGCCTAAAGAGCCACCTTCAAACCTGGCCCTTGTCGGCATATACATGTTTGACCACCACATCTTTGAGGCCGTAGAAGCCATAAAGCCATCCTGGCGGGGCGAGCTGGAAATAACTGATGCTATCCAGTATTTGATAGAGAAGGGCTACAAAGTCTACCCTTACATCCACAAAGGCTGGTGGATAGACACCGGTAAGATGGAAGACCTTTTAGAGGCCAACCGGTTGCTTCTGGACGAGATTAACACCTGCGTGGAGGGGGAAATAAAGGGGAATTCATCGGTCACCGGGAGGGTATTGATTGAAAGCGGGGCTGAAATCCTGAACAGCACAATAAGGGGGCCTGTGGCTATAGGCAAAAACACCCGCATTGAAAATGCCTACATCGGCCCCTACACCTCCATCTACCACGATTGCCTTATCCGAAACTGCGAAATTGAGCATTGTATCGTGATGGAGGGAACCAAGATAGAGGACATACCCTTCCGGCTGGAAGATAGCCTCATCGGAAGGCATGTAGAAATAAAGGCCACCGCCGTTAAACCTAAGGCTTACCGGATGATGTTGGGGGACCACAGCAAAGTAAGCTTGATTAGGGAGAGCGGTTAATGAAGCGTTCTGGAATTTTGTGGCTATTTTTACTCCTGGGGCTTTCCGCACTGGTATTACTATGCTGCGCAGGGATACTGGTAGCGCTCGCAGGGAACCGAATGGGTAAAGGACAGTTACTAACTTTCCCTTCTAGCGGAGTGGCCTTGGTAGAAATAAACGGAGAGGTGATTTCCGGACCCCGGTCCTCCTTTTTCTCCCTTACTAGCCAAGCCTTAATAGAGACCTTGCGTCAGGCGGATAATGACCCGCAAGTTAGGGCTATCTTGCTCTACATTGACAGCCCTGGCGGAGACATAGTTGCCAGCGATGAAGTCTATAAGGCTCTAAAAGGCCTTGAAAAGCCGGTCGTCGCTTACCTCGGGGAAATAGCGACCTCAGGAGCTTATTACATTGCTTGCGGAGCTGATAAAATCGTAGCTCACCCCGCCTCTTTGACTGGCTCCATAGGAGTAATTGTGGAAATGCCTAATGCCCAGAAGCTGATGGAGAAGCTCGGAGTGGAAATGGTTGTGATAAAGAGTGGGCCTCACAAGGATGAAGGCAGCTTCTACCGCGGCCTTACGGAAGAAGAGAAGGCTTACTGGCAAGCGCTAGTGGAAAAGGTGCATCAAATGTTCGTAGAAGTTGTGGCCAAAGAGCGTGGCCTTTCTGAAGAAGAGGTGAAATCCATAGCCGATGGCCGAGTTTTATTAGGGGAAGAGGCTTTCAAGCTAAGGCTTGTGGATGAATTGGGGAATTTTGATGATGCCCTTAAGCTCGCCGGCGCACTAGGAGGGATTAAAGGTCAGCCTCGTCTAATCCGCTACCGGGGTGCTTCAGGATTCCTTGGAAGCTTCCTCAATGGCTTGAAAGGCTTTTTGGGTTTAAATTTATACCCACGGCTAATGTTCAAGTTTTCCCCGTAGGGTAAAAGATGAAAGACAATCCCTCAGTAGTAGTAGTCGGGGCAGCAGCTTTAGATACTAAAGGGATGGCCAGTTCAACCCCAATCTATGGGATAGCTGTCCCCGGAAAGATAAAGGTAAGCCCTGGCGGAGTAGCCAGGAACATAGCTGAGAACCTCGCTCGCCTTGGAGTCCATTCCATCTTGCTCACTGTGATAGGAAACGACCACGCCGGAAAGCAGATAGTAGAACAAGCCAGAGAAAGCGGGATTGATATTTCCCGTGTGGAAATAATCAAGGGGGAGCGCACTGCTTCCTACATGGCTATCCTTGACCAAAATGGAGCACCCTTGGCTTCGGTTTACGATATGAAGATAATGCAACATCTTACTCCCCAATACATCCGGAAGAACCGCCGCCTTATAGCCAAAGCTGATATGGTCATAATTGATGCCAACGTCCCCCCAGAAAGCATAGAGGAAATCCTCGCTATAACCTCAAAGCACTCTATCCCTGTGTGCGCTGACCCCACTTCCTCGGATTTGGCCGGAAGGCTGATTCCTTTCCTCGGTGATTTGTATCTTGTAACGCCTAATGAAGCGGAGGCGGAGATCCTCTCGGGTAAAAGAGTGGAGGGGAGGGAAAGCGCCATTTTGGCGGCCAAAGAGCTAATAGCACGAGGGGTAAAAATTGCCGTCATAACCATGGCCGAGATGGGCGTAAGTTATGCGACCGCTTCGGCCAGTGGGCATGTTCCGGCGATAAAAGTGGAAGTTGTAGACTTTACAGGGGCGGGTGATGCTCTCACCGCTGGGACAGCCTTCGGGCTTCTAAGCGATTTCCCCATTGATGAGGCTATACGCATAGGGGTAGCGGCGGCTACACTCACCCTCCGCTGCGAGGAAACTGTATGCCCCGATATATCCTTGGAGAAAATTTATGAAGGCCTCATCATTTGAGATTTTGGTTTCCCCGGAGGCAGCAGCAAGCCCTTTGCCCAAGGTAGCTCTGGAATCGGTAGTGATTGCTTTCGGTTTGCCATATCCCCACAACTTAGAAGTAGCCTTGGGGATGGAAGAGGCGGTACGGAGAGAAGGAGCCATTCCTCTTACGATGGCCGTAATCGGTGGTAAGGTCAAGGCTGGGCTGAGCAAGGAAGAGATAGAATTCCTGGCGCAAGCTAAGGGGATTTGGAAAGTTTCAAGGCGCGAAATTCCCCTCGTAGCGGCCTTAGGGCGAAGTGGAGCCACAACTGTCTCTGGGACGGTGTTCCTGGCCGAGAAAATTGGCATAAAGGTTGTCGCCACTGGTGGGATTGGCGGTGTTCACCGAGGGTATGCTTTCGATATCTCTGCCGACCTCCCCACTATAGCTGAGACCCCGGTGGTTGTGGTCTGCTCTGGGGCTAAATCCATCCTGGATTTGGAAGCGACTTTGGAGTGGCTTGAGACTTGGGGGGTTCCGGTAATAGGCTTTGGGACTGAAGAATTCCCGGCTTTTTACACCGCCGGCTCGGGCTTTCCACTGGAATATTCTGTCTCCTCGGTGGAAGAAGTGGCTTTGCTATTAAAAGCTCATTGGGCAATGCGCCCCAATTGCGGGGCCATTGTAGCCGTCCCTGTCCCTGAAGGGAAAGGGATAGATAGAGCAGAAGTTGAAGAAATGGTAGAAAGTGCTCAGAAAGAAGCCGAAGAGAAAGGAATAAAAGGCAAAGGATTGACCCCTTTTCTCCTCAAGCGCTTGGTGGAGCTGAGTGGGGGCAAAGCCCTGGAAGCAAACAAAGCTTTACTTTTAAACAATGCCAAAGTAGCAGCGCAATTGGCCAAAGCTTTACAGTAGACCCATCCTCATGCCGAAACAGAGCAACAAATTGGGGACGGGGAGTTCTGCACCTGTGCCTCCTTACCCCCTGCGATGGAGGTAACCTTTAAGCTTTAGTCAGTTTAACCTTTACAATCCGTGGCCCTCTCATCTCGGCCACGGTCAAGGTTACCCCATTGCACTTCAGTTCATCGCCTTCTTTGGGAATCCGCTGGAGGCAAGTAAAAATCAACCCAGCTAAGGTCTCATAGTCTTCGCTTTCGGGCAAGTTCAAACTCAGGATTTCATTCACTTCGTCTACCCTTAAGCCAGCATCGAGGTAATAGACGTTGTCCTTGACCTTTTCAACGATTGGCTTTTCCAGAGCTGACTCATCGGTAACCCGGCCTACTATCTCTTCAAGCAGCTCCTCAAGGGTAACAAGCCCAGCAGTCCCTCCGTATTCGTCTATAACTACTGCCATCTGTATCCGGTTAGCCCTCATTTCCTTCATTAGTTCATCAATCGGCTTACTTTCGGGGACGAAATAAGCTGGGCGAGCCAATTCCCGCACTTTGCGCAAGAAACTTTCCGGCTCTTGGCTTATATTAAGCAGCACATCCTTTATAGCCACGAAACCTATGATGTTATCCAAAGAACCTTCGTAAACGGGATAGCGGGCATGCCGGGAGCGCCTGAACTCTGCCAGAAAATCAGCTAAGGTGGAATCGGCCTCTATGGCTACAATCTCTGTTCGCGGTATCATCACCTCCCTTACGGCCCTTTCCCCAAAGTCAAAGACTTTGGTGATGAGTTCTTCCTCTGTCTCCTCTAAAATTCCCTCATGGTAACTTCCCTTAATCAAGGCTTTGAGTTCTTCAATCGTATTGACAACCTTGACAGCAGTTCCAACTTTTATACCTAATGGCTTAAGGATGATGGCTGCAGAGCGGTCTAAGAGCCAGATGAGCGGTTTAAAGGCTACGTAGAACCACTGCATAGGGATGGAAGACGCCAGGAATACTTTCTCACCCCAGCGCAATGCCAGGCTTTTGGGGACCTGCTCGCCGAAGAGGACATGGAGGTAAGTAATGATGCCGAAGGCCAGGATTGCCCCGGCCATATGGGCAACCAAATCCCCAGCCCAGCCAAAAGCTTGGCGGGCAAAAGGCATCAGTATGTAAGCCATGGTTTCTTCCCCAATCCATCCTAAAGCGAGGCTTGCTATGGTTATACCCACTTGCGAGGCAGCTATGTAGCGGTCCGGGTTATTGAGGAAATATAAAGCCACAGCTGCTGAGCGGCTTCCTTTGGAAGCCCTCGTTTCCAGGTAAGCCCTTTTAGTGGAAACTAAAGCGAATTCGGCTCCGGAGAAGAAAGCATTCAAGGCAATGAACAAAAGGACAAGGAAAAGCCTTAAAACCAATAATGAACCTTCATCCATCATTCACCACCTCCTAAATCAGGCGCCGAGCGATGGCCGGAAATCCCTCAAGAGTAGTTGCACACTTTCCTGATTGCCCCAGTAATCAAGCTTCGGGGTATAGACGAGGTCCATGAACTCTCTTACCTCTCCGGCCCTCGGCCCCATCCTGAAGCCTATAGCTACCCAGTTCCTTGAAGCCCAACAGAGGGTTAAGCGCAGGTGTTTAGAGTCCTCCCCCACAAGCCGATATTCCCGCACTTGAACCCGGCGGGTAAGAAAGAGGGGCTCAGGGTTAGCGTATCCGAATGGTTCAAGTTTGGATATGTACCGGCAAAGCTCCGGGGTGATTTGGTCCAAGGGGGCTTCGGCATCAATGTTTAAGGTCGGGATTAGGTCCAAACCTTTGAGGCTTTCTTGAGCTATCTCTTCCAAGCGTGCTTGGAGGGCAGGCAAGTTGCGAGTTTCAAGGGTCAAGCCAGCTGCAGCAGCATGTCCCCCGTATCGCTGGAGGAGGTCAGCGCACTGGTCCAAGGCTTTGGTAATGTCAAATTCTGGGATGCTTCTGGCTGAACCTCGGCTCCTTTCTGGGGATAACTCCAGCACTATGGCGGGGCGGTAGAATTCTTCCGCAAGCTTGCCGGCAACAAGCCCAACCACTCCTGGGGCGAACCCTTCGTCTCCTATCATTATCACAAGGTTTTTCTCCAAAGTTTCCAAGGCTTTGAGGCGGGCTTTCTCCAAATGCTCGTTCATCAGCTTTTGGCGCTGCCTGTTCCAGCGGTCTAACTCCCTGGCCAGCTCCAAGGCTAAAGCCTCTTCCTGGCTTGTGAGCAGCTCCAAACTCAGCATGGCGTTAGCAAGGCGGCCTGGGGCATTCAGGCGCGGCCCCAGGATGAAGCTTATAGCATAAGAGTCAACCGTCCCAGGGGCTATACCTGCCACTTGCATTAAGGCTTTCAAGCCTGGCCTAACAGGGGAGTTAAGAAGCTGAAGCCCTCGGACAGCCAAAGTTCGGTTCTCACCTATAAGAGGAACAACATCAGCTATGGTTCCTAAGGCCACTAAATCGTAAAAGTTAGGCTCTTCTTTGATGTCGGGAGCGATAGGGACACGGCGGTTGGCCATGAAGAGGGCTTGGGAAAGCTTGAAGGCCACTCCAACGCCGGCCAAGTCCTTAAATGGATAAGGGCAATCTTCCCTTTTTGGGTTGATTACGGCCAAGGCTGGGGGAATTTCCGGCCCTATTGAGTGATGGTCGGTTATTATTAGGTCAAGGCCAATCTGGCGAGCGAAACGGGCCTCCTCCACTGAGCGGATGCCGCAATCAGCGGTTATGACCAGCTTTACCCCCTTGCGGGCGAGGGAACGAAGGGCAGGCTTATTAAGTCCGTAACCTTCGTAAAGCCTATCGGGGATATAGGGTATCGGGTTTCCGCCTAAGGCTTTTATAGTTTCCAGCAGTATAGCAGTGGCCGCTACTCCATCAACGTCAAAGTCTCCGTAGATAGCAATCGGTTCCCGCCCTTTTATGGCCTTGCGGATGCGTGTAACGGCTTTATCCATATCCTTAAGCTTAAATGGGTTAAAAGGCTCTTCCCCGCCCTTTAGGAAAGCCTCAATTTGCGAAGGAGTCTGGGCCCCTCGGTTGTACAAAATTTTTATGACCAAAGGAGGGATATTTGGGAAAGCTTTGAGGAGGGAAGGGGGTGGTGGAGGAGCAACAGCCCACCGACTAAAGCTCATTTTATGGTTTCCACAATCTTGGCAAATTCCTTGAACGGTATAGCCGTAAGGGTTTGGGTTGAAGTGGCTCCGAAGGAGTTAAGGATAAGGGCTGCCTTCGCCGCCGAGAGAGCATCCGGGGCTTCAATGATGTGAAGGAAATCGTAAGCTCCAAGGAGGGCATAACTTGCAATGCGTTTCACATCAGGGCAAACTCTCTTAAGCTCCTTCTCAAATTCTTCATCCATTTTGCTCAAATCTTTAAGCCTTTTTATCCCTTCCTCCGACACCTTGGACAGGATCACAAAAGTCGCCATGGTTCCCCCCTTTCAGAACCGTATGGCAACGGCGGCAGCGGGGCTCGTATATTTCCTGTGCTCCTACCAAGATTACTGGGTCATCGTAGGAAGCAGGGCGGCCATTTATCAAGCGTTGGGTCCTGGAAGCAGGAGCTCCGCATATCACGCAGATAGCCGAAAGTTTGTCAACCTGCTCTGCCTGAGCCATTAAAAGTGGTACAGGGCCAAAAGGCTCGCCCCTAAAGTCCATATCAAGCCCCGCCACTATAACCCTTATGCCCCTATCAGCCAGCTCATTGCAGACTTCAGCTATTTCCCAGTCAAAGAACTGAGCCTCGTCAATAGCTACCACCTCTACGTCAGGCTCAAGGTACTCCAAGATTTGGCGAGCTTGGGTGACGGGTATAGCTTCCAAATCAGCCCCGCTATGTGATACTACTTTTTCCAAGTGGTAGCGTCTGTCTATGCTGTGTTTGAAAACCTGGACTTTTTGCCGGGCTATGCGGGCCCTTTTAACCCGACGGATTAGCTCCTCCGTCTTTCCCGAGAACATTGGCCCGCATATAACTTCAATCCAACCGGAAGAGTAGCGGGGGTGCATTTTATTCCCCTTCTTTTCTTGTCAATTCCTCGGTCTTCTTTAACCTTTTCTGGAAGCGTTCAACCTGCCCGCCTGTATCCACTATGCGCTGCTCACCGGTGAAAAATGGGTGGCAAGCAGAGCAAACGTCTGTACGTATAACTTTCTTTGTAGCGCCAGTTATGAAAGTATTGCCGCAAGCGCATATCACTTGGGCATCGGTATAAAATTCTGGATGGATTCCTTTCTTCATTGTCTCCTTACACCTCCTTTCTAAGCCGAGACCGGCAGGACGCTCACCCAGGTTCGGCCGGCTTTCTTCTCAAATTTTACAATTCCATCCACCAAGGCATAGAGGGTGTAATCCTTACCTACCCCCACGTTGTTCCCAGGCTTAATCTTAGTCCCCCTTTGGCGGACCAAGATAGTCCCGGCCCTTACCAATTGGCCTCCGTAGCGCTTTACCCCAAGGCGCTTGGAGTTACTATCCCTACCATTCCGGCTGGAGCCTCCTCCTTTCTTGTGAGCCATCTCCTTTCACCTCCTTCCCTAAGCTATTATCTCCTTAATAAGCAAGCGAGTGTAAATCTGACGGTGGCCTTTTTTGCGGCGGTAGCGTTTCTTAGGCTTATACTTGAAGACAATTATTTTGGGCCCTTTGAAGTGCTCCTGGACCAAAGCTTTAACTTTGGCTCCTTCCACAAAAGGCCTACCGATAAGGACTTTCCCGTTATCCACCACCATCAAGACTTTATCAATCTCAATCTCTTGTCCTGGTTCTACCGGCAACTTTTCCACTTCAATTACAGTGCCAGCTGAAACCTGATACTGCTTGCCTCCGCTCTCAATCACCGCATACATTTATATCCCCCCTTTCGTCCGTAGCTTGCATTCAAAATTATACTTGCCAGCGCTTTTTTGTCAAACGGGGGTATAGGGGGCAGAGCCTGACCTCCATAACTACCTGCGAAGTTTGA
>CAYOIS010000062.1:0-11023 GCA_964404055.1 uncultured Anaerolineae bacterium
TGCCCCCAAACTGAAATGCACCCCAATTTTATCGGGCTTTTGGGCAAATTGCAGGTGGTAGGGTGACTCGCAGGAGGTTATAAAGGGTGGGGGCGAAACAGCGCTTCGCCCCCCAGGCCGGGTGGGCACAAAGCGCCAAAATGGCTTAAAAGCATCCCCTGTGATAGAATTTAAGCCAAGTTCGGATTGGGAAGAGCATTATGCTGAGGCTTTTTGCACTGGCCCTGGTTCTCTACACAATAATTTCTCTGGTGGTGAAAGAGCCAGGTTACATGGATGCTTGTTACTACTTTGCTGTAGCTGAAAGCTTGGCCCAGGGCAAGGGCCTGGTGGAGCCATTTCTGTGGAATTACTTGGATTACCCCGACCACTTGCCTCACCCCGCTTTCACTTATTGGATGCCTTTGCCTTCACTTCTTGCCTGGCCATTCCTCAAGCTTTTGGGGAAAAGCTACTTCGTAGCGCGGCTGCCTTTCATCATACTCGCTTCCTGCTTGCCAATCATCAGCTATAAAACGGCAGAACTTTTGCAAGAGAAAACCTCAGAGCGAGGCAAGGCTATACCAACATTGGCTGCCCTCCTCACTATCTTCTCCGGCTTCTACGTTGTTTATTGGCCTGCTACCGATGGTTTTGCCCCGTTTGCTATAGCTGGAGGGCTTTGCCTACTCCTCTTGGGCAAGCTTTTGGAAGATGGTTCCCCTCCCCTCGCCTTTTTAGCCGGGGCAGCCGCTGGCTTCGCTCACCTCACCCGAGCCGATGGCTTCCTGCTCGTCTTGCCTGTGGCCTTTCTCCTAACTCGCCCGCAGAAACGTAAGCTTGCCTTATACTTCCTCCTCGCTTACTTCCTCCTATTAAGCCCATGGATTGCCCGCAATGTGGTCACCTTGAACGTTCCCTTGCCCACTTCCGGAGCTAAGACGATATTCCTCACCAATTACGATGACTTGTTCTCGTACGGCAAAGAGCTTTCTTGGCAAAGCTACTTGGCTTGGGGTGCAAAACCTATAGCTATGTCAAAACTGAGGGCTGCTTGGCTCAACTTACAGACCGCTTTGGCTGTTTTCTTAATGGTCTTCTTAGTCTTACCCTTTGCCTTTGGGTTCAAAAGGCTCCACTCATTTGATTTGCTCAAGCCTTTTTGGCTCTACGCTTTAGCCCTCTTCTTAACCATGACCTTGGTCTTCTCTTACCCCGGCCCCAGGGGAAGCCTTTTTCACTCTGGAAGCGCTCTCCTCCCTTTCACCACGTCTATATCGGCCATTGGGCTCAAATTTTTGAGCGAGGCCTGGGCCAGGAGGCGAGGGATTGACCCTCAGGCTCTCTGGAAGCTAAACTACGGGGCCGCTATCCTTTTAGCCATCTTGGTTAGCCTCTTCGTCCTCTACCGAGCTTTGGGGCCAGGCCGATGGAACTACCGAGGGGATGCTTACAAGCTGGCCGAAGTCTGGCTCAGGCAGAATTCCTCCCCTGAAGCCATCGTAATGGTCGGTGACCCGCCCTGCTTCTACTACTACTCTCACCGGCCTTCCATCGTAATCCCCAACGGGGATGTGGAGACAGCTCTTAAGGTAGCCAAACGTTACGGTGCCTCGTTCATGCTCTTGGAACCGGACCACCCCCACCCTTTGGATTCCCTCTACCTCAACCCCCATTCCTCCGAAGGCTTGAAGCCTATTGCCACCTTTGGAAAAGCCATCCTCTTCCGGATTGAGCCATGAGGCTATGCTTAAAATCCTTCCTCATATTGTTCCTTGCCGTTATACCAGCTCTTGGTTACCGTGAATGGGTTTTTGTGCTTCTATTATCCCGCCCTGGGGGCTTCCCCTTTGCTTTGGAAGCATTGGAGAAGGCACGAGAGCTAAATCCAGCAAGCCCTAAGCCTTTGGTTTTGGAAGGGGAAATTTACTTGAGCCGCGGCCTTTACGATTACGCGGAGAAGGCTTTTTCCTTGGCAGTGGAAATGGGGGGCGGGATAGAAGCGCTCACAGGGCTTGGGGATGCCCTCTTTGCTAGAGGGAAGAAGGAAGAGGCAGTGGCTGCATGGCGCCAAGCTTTAGAAATCAAGCCTCACGATCCAGCCTTACACCGCCGAATTGGCCTTGCCCTCTTCAATGACGGAAGGTTCTACGCCGCAGCCTCCCACTTGCAGGAGGCCGATGACCCCTGCTTGTTGGCCTTAGCCCTTGCTCCCATCAACCCGGCTGAAGCCACACGCTTGGCCGAAAATTGCCACGGTTTTGAAGGATTAAAGAGCATCCTTTCCATTTCCGACAAACCTATGCAGCTCAGAGAACTGGGCAAATTCTACATTGCTATGGGTGAGTACGGAGCGGCCAAAGTCGTCTTGGAAATATCCCTTGCCGTTTGCCCTGAAAGCGCTGAAGGCTGGGCTTTCTTGGGCCATGCCCTTTCTCGCCTCGGCCTTGACCCCTCCCAAGCTTTTGCCAAATCTCTGGAGTTGGATTATACTTTCCCGGTAGGTCATTACTTTATAGGCTTGCACTTTTTAGCCCAAGGCAACTTGGAAAGGGCGAGGCAAGAACTCCTTTACGCTTTATCGCTTGAACCCTTAAACCCATACTTTCAAGCGGCTTTGGCTGAGGTGGAAATCCAGAGGGGGAATTACCAAGAGGCCGAAGTTAGGCTCAAAAAAGCCGTTGAATTGGCGCCAGAAGAGCCGAGCTTCCGCCTTTACCTGGGAGAGCTCCAGATAGGCATCCTCATGAGGACCGACCAGGAAGCTTTGGAAAACATCCTTAAAGCGATAGAAATTTCTCCTTCTAACCCTAAGGGCTGGGAATTGGCAGGGATTGCCTACTATTATGCAGGCCGAAGTGCATTGGCCGAACCCTATCTCAAAAAAGCCTTGGAACTTTCTCCTGATTCACCTCGCGCCCTTTATTACCTTGGCCTTGTCTATCACCTTGAGGGACAAAAGGGCAAAGCTCGGCAGCTTTTCCGTCGCATCCAAGAGGTAGCCCCTGCGAGTATCTGGGCGGGAAGAGCTTACTGGGCCGAAAGGAGGTAAAATGGCTATTACCATAGTTGGGCTTGGGCCAGGTAAGCCCGAGCTCATAACCAGAGAAGTGTGGGAAATCCTGCAAAACGCTGTTGAAATCTACCTCCGAACCCTCAAACACCCCACGGTAGAATTATTGCCCAAAGGCCTCAAAATCCATTCTTTTGACCATTTTTACGAAGAAAAAAGCACCTTTGACGAAGTCTACCAAGCCATAGCCGAGGAAATTGTAAGGCTTGGGGCCAGACCAGAAGGTGTGATATACGCTGTTCCCGGCCACCCCTTGGTGGGGGAAACTTCTACCCGCCTCATCCTCAAGATAGCCTCGGAAAGAGGGATTGAAGTAAGCATTAAGGAAGGGGTAAGCTTCTTGGACTCCCTATTCGTTACTCTCGGGCTTGACCCCATGGATGGCTTGCAGATAGTGGATGCCTCGGAGATTGCTTACCAACATTACCCCAAACTCGACCCTGACCGGCCGGTAGTAATAGGCCAGTTATACGACCGCTTCCTGGCTTCGCAGGTCAAAACTGCTCTGATGGACGTTTACCCCGAGGAACATCCGGTAACTCTTGTGAAAGGGGCTGGAACCATTTCCCCTGTAGTTCGCACTATCCCTTTGTACGAACTTGACCGCCAAGAAGACATTGATTACTTGACTTCCCTATTCATCCCGCCACTTCCTGAAGAAAGCTCTTTCCTTTCCTTGCAAGAGATTGTAGCTCACCTGCGCTCACCAGAAGGGTGCCCTTGGGACCGCCAACAGACCCACAAAAGCATTCGGCCTTTCCTTTTGGAAGAAACTTACGAGGTTTTAGAAGCATTGGACCAAGGGGACATAGCAAAGCTTAAAGAGGAGCTTGGCGACCTCTTGCTTCAGGTGTTCTTACATGCCCAGATTGCCCTTGAAGAAGGGGAATTCCGGCCAACGGAAGTTGTAGCTGGTCTAATCCGCAAGCTTAAGCGCCGCCATCCGCACGTCTTTGGCCAAGTTAAAGTCAAGGATGCGGAAGAGGTGGTAAAAAACTGGGAAAGGATAAAGCGTGAGGAAAATGAGGAAGAAGAGCCAGGCTATTTGCTCAAGGGGGTTCCGAAGGCTCTTTGCGCCTTAGCCCAGGCCCAGGCTTACCAAAGGAAAGCAGCCCAAGTAGGCTTTGATTGGGAGAATGTGGATGGGGTCTGGCAGAAGCTGGAGGAGGAACTTGCCGAGCTGAAAGCGGCCCAATCTTTGGAAGAGGTGGAAAAAGAGCTGGGAGATGTGCTATTTACTATAGCCAACCTCGCTCGCTGGCTCAAAGTAGATGCGGAGAGCGCACTCCGCATGGCTAATGCCCGCTTCGCATCCCGGTTCAAGCACCTTGAGGATGGGGCGAAAATTAAAGGCAAGAAACTTGAGGAACTGAAACCGGAAGAAATGGATGCCCTTTGGGAAAAAGCCAAAGCCTTGGAGGATGAACCATGGAAGCCTTGATGAACCAGTTAGCCGAAGCTCTCTACAACGGCGAAGCTGAGAAGGTCGCAGAGCTCACCCGCAAAGCCCTAGAGCAAGGCTTTTCTCCAGAGGAAATCCTGAATAAAGGGCTGATTGCCGGCATGGATAGGGTGGGGAAAGACTTTCGAGATGGTGTCCTCTTTGTGCCCGAAGTGCTTATTGCTGCCTATGCCATGAAAGCAGGGATGCAAGTACTTCGGCCTCTATTGGCAGAATCTGCCATCTCTGGCCTCGGCACATTTGTCATTGGCACTGTAAAGGGCGACCTCCACGACATTGGCAAGAACTTAGTGGCCATGATGATGGAAGGAGCGGGGTTCAAAGTAGTGGACCTGGGGGTTGACACACCACCGGAGAAGTTCATAGAAGCGATAAAAAACCACAACCCTCAGATTTTGGGGATGTCGGCCCTCTTAACCACTACTATGGTGGAGATGAAGAGGGTCATTGAAGCTCTTAGAGAAGCCGGTTTGAGAGAGAAGGTTAAAGTCATGGTAGGAGGGGCGCCGGTAACACAGGAATATGCCGATGAAATAGGCGCTGACGGTTATGCCCCCAATGCTTCCTTGGCTGTAGAGAAAGCTAAAGAGCTTCTGGGGATCAGATAACACTGGGGGTTATCGCCATGGTCATAGCGGTCATAGACGGGCTTGGAGGGGGGATTGGGGCCGAGATTGTGTCACGGCTGCGGCAGGAATTGCCCTTGGAGGTAGAAATCATTGCTTTGGGCACTAATGCCATCGCCACTGAGAAGATGATGAAAGCTAAGGCAAACCGTGGAGCTACGGGGGAAAACGCCATCCGCATCTCAATCCGTGAAGCCGATTTCATCATAGCCCCGCTGAGCATCTTCATACCCCATTCCATGATGGGGGAAGTGACCCCTGGGATAGCGGAGGCCGTAGCGCTGGCCCCTGGATACAAACTTGTTCTACCTATAACTCAACCCGGCTTTGAGATAATGGGCCTTGAATGGAGGCCAATCTCCAAGCAGATAAGCCAGGCCATTCAAATCATAAAAGAAAAAGCTGGCCTACCGTTGGAGTAAGGAAATCGTAAGGATATCGTAAGGATTGCGTCAAGCAAAAAGCTGCCTCTTGATTTACAATGAAATTGGGGTGTAGGGGGCAAGGCCAGCAACCTGGATCTCCTCCTTAGCACAAAGTCGGGGGCGCAACGCCCCCGACTTTGTGTTTTGGGACTCATCCAAGCCCAACCATTGATTGCCCAGGCTTAATTGGCAGCCCTTTGCTGCGGAGGAATTCCTCCATTGCAAACAGAAATTCTAAGAGGAAAGGCCGGGTAGAAGCCTTGCCCATGTGCCCAACCCTAATGACCTTCCCCTCAAATGGCCCGAGCCCGCCCGAAACCAGTATGCCATACTTCTTAGCCAGATACCCCATCAGCTCTTCAGCCGAAATGCCATCAGGCATTTTAACGGCAGTGGCTATGGGAGAAGCCCACTGTTCCTCAATTAGCATGTCAAACCCAATAGCTTTAAGCCCCTCCCTTATAGCCTTAGCTGCCTTGCGGTAGCGCTCAAAGTGGGCCTCAAGTCCTTCTTTCTCCAGAATGCGCTTCAAACTCTCCCGTAGGGCTACAATGTTATTAGTGGGAAGGGTCACGGGGTAAGGGTGCCAATCGGCCCATTTTTCGGCATATTCTTTCCAAGTTGTAAGGTTCAAATACCAACCACGAGTTCTTTCATTCCGCTTCACGTGCTCCCAAGCTTCTGGGCTTACTGAGATAAAGGCCAAGCCTGGGGGGCACTCCAAGCATTTATTGGCCACAGTGACACAAAAATCTATCCTCCATTCATCCACGGGAAGCGGGACTCCTCCGAGCGAGGAGATGGCATCCACAATGAGGAGCAAGCCCTTATCTTTAGCCACTTCAGCCAACTCTTTAAGCGGGTTCATGACCGTAGTGGAGGTCTCGTGGTGGACAATGGCTACGCCCTTAGCTTCAGGGTGCTTGTTAAGCAAGCGCCTCAAGTCCTCTGGGTCAAGGGGATAGCCCCACGGTGCTTCCAGCTTTATTACTTTTAGGCCCCAGGACTCGGCTATGGTAGCCATCCTTTCACCGAAAAAGCCGTTTGTTCCCACTATCACGGCATCACCTGGGGAGAATGCACTGCCAAAGGCCATGTCAATGGCTGCCGAACCTGCGGCTGGAAGTATGAAAAGGTCGTTCTGGGTCTGAAAGACTTTCTTAAGAAGGTCAAGGGTTTCATTGTAGATTTCCATCCATTCAGGGCCATAGTGCCTTGGGGTGGGTCTGGCCATTGCTGCCAGGACTTCTTCATCTACTTCGCATGGGCCTGGGATAAAGAGCTTGTAACGCATGGCTTTTCCTCCTTAAATGATTGAGTCTACAAAGGCTTAGCCAGCTTTTCCAGAGCTTCTTTAAATTCCAGCCACCTAATACGGGAAAGACCGAGCTTGCGGCGCAAATGTTCCGGTTCCATCCCAGCCTTAAAATCCTTCAAGGCCCTAGTCCACCGAAGCATTTCAAACGTCACGCTGCGGCTCAACCCTGCTGCCTGAGCTAATTCGTGGAGGACATACTCCAAATTACGGCCGGTGCACTCAAAGAGCTTGCCCTTCGGTTTATATTGTTCAAGGTAGGCTTTGAAGGCAGGGATTATTTCCGGGGAAAGGGCAAGCTTGCGCTCTTTGTACTGCATCTTAGGATTGGAGTAGCGGATTAGAACTGCGGGGGAAGCGGGGTCGGAGAAATCAAAGTCTACAGGGCGCAGGTTCAAGCATTCGCTCTTCTTCATCCCTGTGCTCAAAAGGAGTAGGAAAAGTAGTAGAGGCCTGTAATCGGGTTTGGGGCCGGAGGCTAAGCGGTTGGCTGCGCTCTTAAGAGCTTCTATTTCTTCGTCCGTAAAGACATCTGGGAGAGGAGGCCTCGCCGGCTTATGAGGTATGGGGGCAGCTGGGTCCTCTGGTATTGCTCCAATTTTACGGAGCCATCGGAAGAAAACCTTCAGAGTTGTGAGGCGCCGGGCATAGGACTTGGGTTTGCAGGGAACGCCTCGCTTGTATAGGAGGTAATCCAGGAAGCCCTTTAAATCTTGGGCACTTATGGAGCCAATCGGCCTTTTATCCCCAAGGTAGCGGATTAAGAGGCTGAGGTCCCAGAGGAAGGATTTCCTGGTGTTAAGTGTAAACCCTTCTCTTTCCATGTAGCCTTTGAAGGCTTCCACGGCTTCGGCAAGAGGTGTGCGGGCTTTCAGCTTCGCCTCTTCCAGGAGTGGGAGCTGCTTTGCCATGCCGTTTCAGGCCTTTTTATCCAAATTTCAGAGAAAGGCAGCATCGCCTTCTTCTCTTTCTTCTCGTGCACTATGCTTATGCGGATTTGTTGGCTCTGAGTGGAATTCCCCGCAGAATCGTAAGCCACAACATGGATTACATGCGTCTCGGTGTAACCAACGGTGTCGGAAATGATGGTCATTCCGTTGGAGAAGACAAGTTTGACCGCATTGCCCTCGGCAAAGCTTTCGCCAATTACCATCTCTTGCCAAAGGACGGAGCCATCGGGGTTAGTTATGGGGACGAGGGCTGTGATAACTTGGCCAGGAATGGGGATAGTATCGGACATTTTGATTGTCCACTTGAAGCTGTAAGGTGGCACGGAGCTTTCCCCAATCTTGGTGTTGTCCAAGTAAAATTCAACCTTGTCCATGGAGATGTTGTCGGTGGCTCGGGCCTGGATGTTCACCCACTCGTCTTGCTCCATGACGTAGACATCTCCATCGTCAGGGTGAATTATTTCTACCTTGGGAAGGGTATTGTCCACTGTGACTTGGACTATAGAACGCTTCAGGGTTTGGTCGTGCTCTACAACCGTAAGCTGCAATGTGTAGAGGCCTTCAAGCCCTGAAGTATCCCAGTATTCTAGCACCCCATTGTTCACTTGATTGTAGTGGTCCCCGCCGATTTGGGTCCAGGCTGAGGGGTTAAGCCCCTTGCCGAATTCCAACCTGTAGAGCATGAAGTTTGGGGAGAGGGCATTGCCTATTACCGGGACTACGCCGTGGACGTAGGAATAAGGGAGGGGATTGAGGATAGCTACGTCTCCGCCTTGAGGGGCTGGGCCATAGGAGTCATCGTAGACTGTCGGTGGCTGAGGTATCCCAGCCATCCTAACCCAGTCGGCGGCTTCGGGGGGATAGATTTCGTAAACCCTTTCCTCCACCAGCTCCGGTGGGGTGTAGGCGGTGGCGAGTTTGCCGTTGGCTTTGTTTACTAAAAATGCTTGGTGGACAGTGCAGTAGGTTGTAGGTTCCGTCCCTTTGATGAAGATTTCTTTGACCCTGTGGGGGCAATGGGGATTGGGGAGTAGGCCTGAGATAGCGCAAACTTCCACTTCCACAAGGCCTGGAGGGCGCTGGAAGTCTTTTTCCACGGGGTTAGGGCTTACGAGGCGCTCTACGAGGCCCTCATTGTAAGCTCTTTCCATGATGTTGTGCCAGATTGGGGCAGCCCCTCTGGACCCCGGAATTCGCTCCATGGGGTCATTATTGGTATTTCCAACCCATACCCCAACGCATATTTGCGGGGTATAGCCAATGGCCCATGCATCCCGCCAGTCGTTTGTTGTTCCGGTTTTAACGGCTGCCGGGCGCGATATCTGGAGCATGTTGTTGGGGCCAAAGGCAGCGATGCGCGCTTTGTTGTCAGAGAGGATATGGGTTATAAGGTAAGCCAGCTGGGGGCTCAGGATTGGCCGGTATTCCGGACCTTTAAATTGCTTGAGCACTCGGCCGTTCTTGTCCTCAACCCGCAAAATTGCCACAGGCTGCAGTTCCCGGTAGCCTGGGAGGCGCTTCTCCGGCGGGACTGGCTCACCTATCATTGTTCCATTGTTGGCGAAAACGGTGTAGGCGAAGACCATATCCAGAAGGGTTACTTCCCCCCCACCGAGGGTCAGGGAGAGGCCGTAATGGTCGGCATTCAAGGTTGTTATCCCCATGCGGTGGGCAACGTTGATGACATTTTTTACTCCAACTTTGCTCAAAGTCCAGACGGCCGGGATGTTATAGGAGCGGGCAAGGGCATTGCGTAAGCTCTGAGGGCCATGATACTTGCGGTCGTAATTGACAGGGCAGTAAGGTGGATTAGGCGGGTCAGGGAAGCACATGGGGACGTCTAAAAGCATAGTCGCCGGGGTGAAACCTTGGGCTAAGGCTGTAACGTAAGTGAATGGTTTAAAGGCGGAGCCTGGCTGGCGAGGGGAAATGGCCATGTTGATTTCACCATCTATTTCCTCATTCCAGTAGTCAATGCTTCCTACCATGGCCAGGATTTCGCCGGTTTGGTTGTTCATGACCACTACTGCAGCGTTAGATGGTTTTTTCTCAATTTTGGGGTCATTGCGTAGGTTTTCAATGTGCTTGCGGGCTTCTTCCTCTGCCAGCTTTTGGAAATCCATGTCCAAAGTCGTGTAAACTTTGAGGCCTCCCCTATAAACCAAATCTGGCCCAAATTCTTCCTCCAGCAATTTCCGGACGTAAAGGACGAAGTGCGGGGCAATGATTCCGCTTTTTTCCCGCAAAGGCCTTATTTTGATTGGTGTGTGGTATTTGGCTTCAACTGCTTGTTCTGGAGTTATGTATCCTTGGCGGACCATGGCATCAAGGACTAAATGCTGGCGCTTACGGGCTTCCTCAAAGTTATCAATCGGGTTGATGGCGGGGAATTGGGGGATAGCTGCCAGCATAGCGCTTTCGGCCAGGTTCAATTCCCAGACGTGCTTGCCAAAGTAGACTTGAGCTGCGGCTTCAATTCCGTAAGCCAAGTTGCCGTAGTAAATGGTGTTAAGGTACCATTCCAGGATTTGGTCCTTAGGATAGCGGCGGGAAATTTCCAAGGCCAGTATGGCCTCTTTAATCTTGCGGGTTATGGTCTTTTTGTACCGCTCTTCGGGCGGGATTATGGTGTTCTTCACCAACTGCATGGGGATTGTGCTGGCCCCTTGGATGGGGTAACCTCTGAGGTTATACCATATAGCTCTGGCAAGGCCATAAAGGTCTATGCCTGGATTTTTGTAGAAATTTTTGTCCTCAATGGCGATAGTGGCCTGACGGAGGTGCAGCGGTATCTTTTCCAGCGGAACCCAGGTCCTGTAGCCGGCAAAGGGGTCTACTATCTCGTAAAGGAGGTATTTGCCGGTTCGGTCGTAAATCTTTGTGCTTTCAAAACTTCCTGTGGCGATATGTTCTACCGCTTTAGGGTCAGGCAGAGTGCTTGAATAATAGGCGTAGATTCCAGTAACTCCTCCGATCAAGCTCAGAGAAAGCACGAAAGTTAAGGTTAATGAGAGGAGTAAAAAGCCTCCGATTAGCTTTAAGGCGAGGTTACCGGTGCCATTTTTGCGAGCCTTTCGGGCTCGTCTGCGGGCCAGAATGTAAACGACTTGGTTGTTCATCCTTTTCCTCCTCGGCTTTCCCGATAAATTATAAAGCCTTAGAGGGATTTTGCCAAGCCTTGTTCAAGCAATGG
>CAYOIS010000063.1:0-10983 GCA_964404055.1 uncultured Anaerolineae bacterium
ACCCCTATCCCAACCCCTTCGCCTCAGCCCGTAGCCCTTAAGGGAAGGATAGCCTTTCCCCTTTACGACCCCGCCCGTCAGACTTACGATATCTTCGTAGCCAACGTTGATGGCTCAGGCCGAAGGAAACTCTTAGAGCAAGCCAGCCAGCCCGATTTTAACTCCGATGGTACAAGAATCGCTTACCGCTCCTGGAATAACGAGCGGCGGGGGATATTCGGCCAAGTTATAGGAGGGGATTGGTGGAACATCCAGGGCTCCGACTGGCACTCAGAGGCAGCTCGCCCCAGCTGGTCATTTGATGATAGAAACTTTGCCTTCCATTCCCGTCAAGACCCCGACCGGCTCCCCAGGATTTATGTCACTACCGTAAGCGGCTACGGAGTTATCATGGCCGATATCGGGGGAAAGTATGGCCCAGTATTTGGCGAATATCCATCCTGGATGCCCGATGGCACTATAGTCTATGCGGCCAGACAATGCCGTGATTGCGGCTTGTTCATAATTACCACAAATGGAATTATCCTCAGGCGCGTGACTACTGACCCCTCCGACGCAGCTCCGGAAGCTTCCCCCGACGGCCGAAAGATTGCTTTCATGTCCATGCGGGATGGCAACTGGGAAATCTACGTCGTAAACTCCGACGGGACAGGGCTTAAGCGTTTGACCAAAGACCCAGCTATAGATGGCCTCCCCACCTGGTCCCCTGATGGTAATTACATCGCCTTTCTTTCCAACCGTGGTGGGGAATGGGCCATTTGGGCCATAAGGCCCGATGGCTCAGGCCTAAGGCGACTCTTCGCCCTCGGCGGAAGCCCCGACGGTATCGTGGGAATTGATAGGGAGAACTCAAGGGGATGGATTGAAGAGAGGATAAGCTGGACTTGGTAATCGGGACTTGCGTAATTGAACTCCATCTACCTGGGAACGGCTCCCTCAAGGACAAAAGGAGAATAATTCAATCCATAATCCAGCGGGTTCAGAACACCTTCAATGTCTCCATAGCCGAAGTGGGAGCCCAGGACCTGTGGCAGAGGGCCGAGCTGGGGATGGCTTGTGTATCTACCAGCCAAGAAGTTGCCCATCGTCTTCTAAGCAGCGTGGTGGAATGGATAACCGAGCACTACCCCCAAGTGGAGCTCATAGATTACCGGATTGAAATTCTCTGAGGAAATCCTCCGGCGGGATAATCTTTGACCCAGCCTCGGCCCTGCTTTTGACCTCAATGCCTCCCTGGGAAAGAGAACGCTTGCTCACCACTACCCTCCAAGGGAGGCCTATGAGGTCAGCATCGGTGAACTTGACTCCTGGGCTCTCATCTCGGTCATCAAAGAGGACTTCAATTCCTTGGCCTTTGAGCTGGGAATAAAGCTTTTCTCCTTCGGCTAATCCTTCCTCCCCTAAAGCGATAAGGTGGATGGGGAAGGGAGCTAAAGCCTTGGGCCAGATGAGGCCTTTCTCATCGCGATTAACTTGGGCCACTGCTTCCATCACTTTGTAAGGGTAAAGGGCCAGAAGGACAACCCAAGGGTTCGCTTTCTTCTTCTGGGGAGTATTGAAAGAGAGGCCTCGCGCCGATGAGCTTTCGGGGCCAGATACGCGAAGCGAGGCCACTAAGAATCCGCTTGCGCTTTCAAAAGCCGACTGGCAGAATGGGCACTGGATGCCAGCTTTGGCCAGAGCCAAATCCCCTTCAAAATCAGCCTGAAAATCCCTGGGGTAATTGACTCCCATCAAATGGTACCCTTCCCTGTTAGCCCCGGCCACAAAGTTTTGCCCGGTCCGTAAGGAACTATCAACCGCCACCTTTACTCCCTTGACCCCTATCGGGGATGCATAGCCAGGGACTATCCCTGCAAAGAGCAATTCTCCTTCAGTAGATGGCCTGAGCTTAACCCAACCCATTGCGCTTGAAAGTTTCTGTTCGCTTACATCCATATCCCCCCTGATTACAGCGAAGACAATCCCTCCATCCTCGCCAGTGTAGAAGACGGCTTTGGCCGTCTTGCTCTTTGGGACCCCCAGGAAAGAGGCCAAGGATTCAATGGTAGTGCAGCCAGGGGTTGCGACTTCCCTCAGAGGCTCTGGCTCTTCCTGGGGCAAAGGCTCCCTGTGGACTTGAGCCCATACCGAGGGAGCGGAATACCCGCAATTTGGACATATCACAAGCCTTTCCTCCCCCTCAGGCTCCGGCACAATCCAATCCCATCCTTTCCCAATCGCAGGAGGTGGGGATTGGAGCCTGCAAACCCGCAAAAGCTCTTCCACCTTCGCCCAAAGCCCACTGATTTCCTCTTGGGCCATTTCCTCATCGGGCAAAAAACTCAAGAGAAGGAAAGCTTTGCCTTCTGGCAAATAGAAAGGCGAGCTTTTACCGATTTCGGCTTCCAGTTCCAGGCGAAGTGGCAATTCTCGGTAAGATGCTACTTCTCTGGAAGCAATCCTCAGGGCCTGCTCTTCGGGGGATAAGGCTTCGCCAAAGGGCAAGTAAAGCTTTTGCACATCCGGCCCAATAATATTTCCCCAAAGTGTTCTGAGCCTATCCAGGACCATAGCGCCAAGGGGGAGGAATGAGAGAGGGTCCCAACGCAAGAAGCCTGCCCTGGCAAGGAGCCTCAGGCCTGAACTACCCTTTGCTTCCACCTGCCTCAAAGTGCGGCCAAATAGTTTGCTTACTCTCATTTTTCTCACCAGCCGAAGGAAAGCCTGGCGATGAGGCGTGGTGGGAGGCCGACTTTTTCCATCATCGCCTGGGTTTTCTCCACAGGGTAGGTAACCCTCCTTAATTCCACCATCCTCTTTTCCGAATCCAAAATGGCATAACTTGCCCTTGGGTCCCCATCCCTTGGCTGCCCGACACTGCCAGGGTTTATTATGAACCGGAAATCGGGGGCCAAGAAAACCGGTTCATTTTCCGGTGGGACGAAAGCATCGCAGAAGTTGGGCATGTTTTCGCGGAAGGCGAAAATTACGGGCACATGGCTGTGGCCTACAAGGCACCACGGGGTTTCAAAGTGGCGGAAATTTTCCAAAGCCGTTAGAGTTGAGAGGATGTACTCCCATATTGGGTAGCGAGGGCTTCCATGCACAATGGTAATCTTGTCTTCTAAAACAATCTTCTCAGGGAGGCTATGAAGGTAAGCGGAAGAAATGGGGGTCAGGGTTTTCTGAGTCCAAATAGTGGCTGCCTTAGCATCGGGGTTAAAATCTTCAATTCCAATCTTGCTTATGGCAGCCCAATCGTGGTTCCCCGCAACGCAAGACAAGGAGGGTAACCCCCTCACCCGTTCTATGCACTCATTTGGTGAGGGCCCATAGCCTACTATATCGCCAAGGCAAAGCACTGCATCGTAGCGCCCTTCGGCATCCTTAAGGACAGCTTCCAAGGCTTCCAAGTTTGAGTGAATGTCGGAAATTATTAAGTAACGCATTAGGCCACCTTGATTGGGAATTTCTGCCTGGGGAGAAACAGCCCCCGGCCCTTCTGCCCGAGGAACTTCCCTTCCTCAACTATTACTTCCCCCCGGGAAAGGACAAGCTTGGGATAACCCCTCACTTTCCACCCTTCGTATGGGCAATGGTCAACTTTGTGGTGCAAGGTTTGCCAGGATAGAGTTACCTCTTCCTCGGGGTCAAACACGACCAAATCGGCATCAGCGCCTGGGGCAATTGTGCCCTTCCGTGGGTATAGGCCGAAAAGTTTGGCAGGCATTGTGGAGCAGACTTCTACAAAGCGGTTCAGTGAGAGCCTACCTTCTCTTACGCCAAAGGTGAAAAGAAGGGGGATTCTGGTCTCTACGCCAGGCGCTCCGTTGGGGATTAGGGTGAAATTACCCAACCCTCGCTCCCTCTGGGCTCTGGTCCAGGGACAATGGTCCGTAGCTACAGTCTGGATTTCACCCCTCGCTAAGGCTCCCCAGAGGCAGCTGTGGTGGCTTCTATCTCTCAGTGGAGGAGAAAGAACAAACATTGCTGCTTCCGGGTCTGGCCGCAGATATTCCTCATCGGAAAGGAGCAAGTGATGGGGGGTGACTTCAGCGAAAATTTCTTGGCCTCGGCTACGAGCCAACCTTACGGCCTCCAGAGTTTCGGTGCAGCTTAAGTGGACGAAGTAGACCGGAGTTCGGGTTAAGGCTGAGAGGGCCAAAACCCTCTGCGCTGCTTCCGCTTCAGCCAGGCAAGGACGACTAACCGGGTGGTAGCGGGGGGAGGTTTTGCCTTCTTTAAGGAGACGCTCCTTCATGTGTTCAATCATGTGGTGGTTTTCAGCGTGGACTATTGGCAGTACCCCTGTTTCTCGGCAAGTTTCCAGTAGCTTGAGGATTTGCCCGTCATCCACCATTAATCCTGGGTAAGTGGTGTAGATTTTGAGGGAAGTGTAGCCTTGTTCCGCCAGCTCGGCAATCTCTTGGAGGAATTGGCTATCAGCCCGGTTGCCGGTTAGGTGGAGGCTGTAATCCACAACCACTTGCCCATCGGCTTGGCGGCGGCGCTCCTCTACAGCCTGGGATAGGGATTGAGAGCCATGGGCTTCGGCAAAATCCAAAATTGTAGTTGTTCCCCCGCAAGCTGCTGCCACAGTCCCAGTGAAGAAATCGTCGGCAGAAACTATATCGCCAACGGGCATTTGGAGGTGGACGTGCACATCAATGAAGCCGGGGAAGATGTAACACCCTTTGGCTTCAATCTTCACCGGAGCATCAAGTCCCTTGCCTATGGCTACGATTTTCTCTCCCTCTATTCCTACATCGGCCTCTATGGCCTCAGAGGCTGTAACCACTACCCCTCCTTTGATTACCAAATCCATTGCGGCATTGACCTCCTAAGAGGTTCTAAGGCTTTTAAGGAGCCTTTTTACCGAGGGGAAAGCATCCAAATCGGTGTGAGGGAAGAAGAGGGCCGAAGTGAACTCTTCGGTAAAAGTGTTATCGGCCGAAAGCTCAAGGTAAGTCATTTTCTCGGCGATCTCCACAACTTCTCTCCGCATGTCAGGGCAGACAAGGCACATGTAGGCCCCGAGGGCCGATGTATTGCCCAGGAATTTGAAGCGGTCCCAAGGCATGTCTGGAAGCATGCCTATTTGTATTGCTTTCTCCACATTGAGGTATTTCCCGAAAGCTCCGCCTATTAAGACTTGCTCCACATCGGCTATTTGGACTCCTACAGCTCTGGCCAGGGTTCGGAAGCCGGCGTAGATTGCAGCTTTAGCCCTGAGGAGGTTGGAGATATCTACTTCGGTTATGACTATATCCTTTTCCTTGTGGCGCGTTTCCTCTTTCCAAGCCACAACGTATTCGGGGCCGTGGGGGCCTACTCTTACCCTCTTAGTGGGCAGGGAAAGGTTTATCCGTCCGCTTTTGTCCATGACCCCTGTTACGAACATTTCGGCCAAGAGGGAGATAATCCCTGAGCCGCATAACCCTTCAGGTGGAAGGTCGCCTATGGTTCGCCATGTGGCTTCATAGTTCTTGGCATTTATCCATACTTCTTCAATAGCCCCAGCCGTTGCCCTCATCCCCGATTCAACCCCTGCTCCTTCAAAGGCTGGCCCTGCGGAGCACGCACAAGATATGAGCCAGTCAAAGTTCCCAAGGACCATTTCCCCATTGGTGCCAATGTCCATGAATAGGGTTAGCTTCTCTGTGGAGAAGGTGCCGGAGCTGAGGACTCCAGCGGTTATATCAGCTCCTACATAGCTTCCAACCCCCGGCAGGCAATCTACAGTGGCTTCGGGGTTTATATCAACCCCAATCTCGGAAGCCTTTACTGGCAAGGGATGCCTTATGGTGGGGATGTAAGGTTCAAGGCGTATTGGTTCGGGCCAGAGTCCCAGGAAAAGGTGAATCATGGTAGTGTTCCCAGCGGCTGTCATCATGTAAATCTCATCGGAGCTTATGTTCTGCCTCTGGCATATTTGAGCTATAAGTTCGTTTATGGTCTGGACCACCAAGCGCTGGAGGTGTTCAAGTCCTCCCGGCTTTCGGGCATAGACTATGCGGGAGATTATGTCTTCACCGCAAGAAATTTGCTTGTTGTACTCTGCAGCTATGTCCACAACCTCGGCTGTGTTCAAGTCCACAAGGTAAACCACAACCGATGTAGTACCGATATCTACCGCTATGCCGTAAAGTCTACTGGTGGTGTTGCCAGGTTTGAGGTCAATGAGGCGAGGAGGCTCCTTGCGGGCCCAGTTGTGCATTTCCACAATTGCCGTTACTTTCCACTCGGCTTCTCTGAGGACCCGGGCCAACTTCTTGAGGACCGGAAGATCAGCTATCAGCTCTTGAAGGTGATATTGGATGGAAAGTTCCCGCTTGAGCCTTTCAAAATCGGTGGTGTTATCGGCCAAGCTGGGTGGAGTTATTTCCAGGTAGAAAGCCTTTATGTAGGGATTAGAGGCAGTATCGCATGGGAAAGGCAAAGCAATGCGCTCTACGACTTTCTCTGTCGGTAGGCGGTGCTTTATCAGCTCTTCCTGAGGCGGGACGAATACTACTACATCGCTTTCTATTAAGGTTTGACAAGCTAAGGCGTAACCTTGCTTGAGTTCGGTGGGGGAGAGGCGTGCGACGGAGCGATGTCTAACTTCGCCTTTCTCCACTACCACTTTGCAACGTCCGCACCTCCCTTGCCCCCCACAAGGAAGCAATAGCTTTACCCCGGCCATCTCCAACGCATCAGCGATAGTGGTCTCTTTCTCCACTTCAACGGTTATATCCTGAGGCTTAATGTGCACTTTCAGCATCTTTACTCCTCAAGCCAAACAGAGTTTTTTAAGCCAATGGCGGATGAAAGCGATGAGCTTATCAAGCTTGTAGGAATATTTGGAATAGAGCCAAGCGGTAAAAGTTCCCAGTAGCGCCCCGGCTAATACATCAGAAGGGTAATGGACTCCGCAGAAGATGCGGGAGAAGCCAAAGAGGGTGGCTAAGATGAGGAAGGGGATGCCCCATATCGGGTCCTGAAGAGCCACAGCTACGGCTATGGAGAAACCGGTAGTAGCAGGATTGCTTGGGAAGGAAGAATCCCAGGGCTTGTAGAAGAGGAGGTTTACCTGGTGGGTATCAAAGGGGCGAGGGCGAAAGTAGAGGAGGTTTATGCCCTTTAAGATGATGTTAGCAGTGATGAGGGAGAGAGCAGCCAAGATTACAGTCCGTTGGTAGTGGGCCCTTTCTTCTTCATCCCTCCCCCAGAACCACATGATTACCAGTATAAGGGCCATTGTGGTAGGGACAAAGTATTCGTTTACAAGCAAGCGCATTAAGCCATCAAGCCAGGGCCAATGGCCAGCCAGGTTATTTATTACTCTGAAGAGGGCATAATCCATGCGTTAACTCCCGGCAAAGTTTTGAGGCCCATCCCCGCTCACCCTTGGGGAAGCCCTTTGTCCACAGCTCCTTCCCTTATGATTTTGTCCACCACGGTGTGGAGAATTTTCTCATCCAGGAGCATACGCCAAGGCTTTATTTCCACTTCAGGGTGAATTATAACGGAATGGGGCGTCGTTTGCAACGGGAGAAATTCTTCAATGAGCCTTTTGCGCCCTCGGAGGCGCCTCCAAGCTGTAAGGATGCCGCTTTCTTCAAGCCAGTTAAGCCCATGTTCAGCCTCTTCGGCTTTGGTGAAAGGTGCGATTGCTATTGCTTTAACCCCACTGCCTAAAGCCAAGCGCAGTGCTATGTTTCCTCCAGCCCTGTGGCCTATGAGGACTCTGGCCTTGTATTTTTCCAAGGCCATGGCTGGGAACCCTAAGGCCGCCTCGTAATCGGGGATAGAGGTCCAGTGCAAGACTGCAGCTTTGTAGCCCAAATTGGCGAGGCGGCGGGCCAATGAGTCCAGGGAAAAGGGCTCCCAAGGGTCTGGTATCAGGCAAAAATCTAAGCTTTCCCCGGACTTCCCCCCGAAAAAAGCCATTTTGCCCTCTGTTAATTCCTCCTCGGCGTCTGGAGCGATTGGGGAGAAGCAGCTTCTTCCCCTTACCTCAGCAATGGCCAGGGTAAATAGCAAGGAAGCAATGCCCCCGCATCCGAAGAGGATGATTAGTTCTGAGCCAGCCAAACCGGGGGTGAAGACCTCGGGGGTTATAACGAAGAAAAGGGCAAATGAGCCAGCGATAAGAGTAAGGCCTAAGAGGACTTGCCAAAAACGATAAGAGGCGGGGAGGAGGGATAACCCTTCAATTCCTCTTCTCCCCGCCGCTATCTGCAGGGCGCCTGTTATGGCCAAAAAGCACAGAGAGAAATATTTCAGGGCAAGGGCCGGGGTTACGAAGTTCAGGATGGGAGGCATAGCTCAGTTAGTGCTCCAAAAAGCCTTAAGGAAATTAGGGATATCAATCGCTTCCCTCGGCCCTACCATTACTTCCCAGCCCGGAAGTTCATCTTCAAGCTCACCCGAAATAACAGCTACATGCCCCGGAATTATGATTTTGCGGTGCTGGATTTTTTCCTCAACAGCGTATTGCTTTACAGATTTGGCAATCTTCTCCGCATCAAACTTACCGGCGGCCCAAGCGGTAAGGACGCTCATCCCCTCGGTGTCGCAGACCAAAAGCCAAGAAGGTATGCCGCTGGCTGAGGTTTCGCCTGAGACACTAAAGTAGGTGAGGGAGAAGTTGGTAGTGACCAGGAGAGGCGAATTAGGCCCTGGCTTACCGATTTCATAAACACCGGGGCTTACTTGGATAGGCTTCTGTGGGTCGGTGTAGATGTTGAGGCGGAGGGTAAAGAGGGGGTAAAGGACAGCGGGGTCAAAGTGCTCCAAGACAATTACCCCTCCGTATTTGGCGATGTGCTGGGCAGCCAAGAGGACCTCTTCCTCCAAAGATTTAGCCCTTCTTCCAGGCATGGTTATCATGGGATAACCCAAGGGGCGGAAGTTCTGCTTGAGGGCCAAGCGCCTTATCTGAGTCATAACGGCAAGGCTCCCAGCCGGGTCATCCTTTCCGGGGTCAAGAACCAAATCTTCAACCCCCGCTTCCCGGATTTGTTCCGCTAAATTGGCCAGAGCAGATAGGTCACCATCGGCTTTTACAGCCAAGGGGAGGTTTTTCTCCTTAGCCAGCTGGGCCATCTCTTGCCAGTTTTGAGGGGTAGCAGCGTAAAGCAAAGGATTCTTGCCCCCTTCTTTTTCCAGGGCCGCCTTCATAGCTTCGGGATTTTCGGAAATGAGCACAAATGGGTGGTCCGGGGTAACAGAGCGGATAGCTTCTACACACGCTGCGAACTTGGCTGGGTCGCCAGAAGCATTCTCAATTGCCAAACCATCAGGGGAAAAGGTCCTACCGACCCTTTCCACCGAGTAGTTTATAACATCTTGGGCGAACTTTTTTGCTTCTTCCAAGGGCTGGGTGTCCTTAATTTTGATGAAAATGCCCGGTGGATGATAAAAAGTCTTTTCGTGGCGGAAGAGAACAATTTCATTGCCAATTTCTATTTTCCTATCACCTACGCCGATGGTCACCAAGCGGATAGGAGGAGCCGAAGCCTCAGCTAAGGCTTGCTTCGCCTCCTCTGACACATAGGGGCATTGAGAGAGCTCGGCTTGCTTAGCGGCCAGCTTCATAGCAAAAGCAAGGCAAGTTGGGAAGCCGCATTCTTTGCAGTTTGTCTTGGGCAAGAGTTTATATATTTGCAATCCTGTCAGCGCCATATTTCCCCCCTTTAGGATTAGATGATTTTGCCCTCTTTAAGGGCCAAGAAGAGAAGCGCCAGCCCCACTAAAATGTAGACCACAGTGCCCACAAGCCTTTTGCGGCGCACGAGGTATTTTTGATAAGGTGTAGTTATGGGCACTGGTGGTTTACCCCATACTAAATCGGGCTTGAAAAGCCCCAGTATAGCTGTTCCTATGAAAAAAATGGCTCCAATAAGGGTAAGGTAGAACCTCACGGTTTGTTCATCAGCTTTTGTATTTCCTGCTTGACCAAGGCTATTGTCTTGGGGTGCCTTAAACTCACGATATCAGCACCGGCGTGGAGTAGGGTTGTAGCAGTTATAGCTTCCCACAATATAGCCCTCCTTTCCCAATCACCCCAAGCCTCAGGGACCCCTTCGCTAACTTTGGACTCCTTTTGCCGCCAGGATTCTTCCCCTGCGAAGCATATCATTGGCAGTTGGACCATGGGGTCTCCTTGGAGGGCAGCGATTCGGAGTCTTTCCATCACTGAGTATGTATATTCAAGGCCGTAACCCAAAGCTCCTGTGGTGGGGTCCATAAGGACTCGGTCCAAAGGCATGTTCATATCACTTATCAGGATATTGAGCTGTTTAGCCAAGTTGACGTCAATTGGTGTACTGGCGATTACCAAGTGGTTGTTGGCGAGGGCGGCGGCTACTATGGTGCGGTAGTTTTTATCCTCACATAGGCCTAAGGCTATGCGTTCTCCGGCCGTCTTGTCGGCTACAGCTGTTAGAAGTTCGTTATCCCTTTCTGGCTGGCCTGGCCCCCTCACAATCAAAGGCAAGCCTGTTGCTTCTAATACCCTTTGGACGATTGTAGCGGCCTCTTGCGCCGGATAAGGCTGGTCGTTGGAATCAAGGCCCGTAAGCCTTATCATTATGATGTCGGCCCCTGCTTCCTCAGCCTTAGCTGCCCACAAAGCGGGGTCACTCATCACATTTTCACCCCAGGCTTGGATAAGGAGCGGGGACCAATCGGCTGGGAATTTGTCCGTTATTTCTACAGCGATAGCTGGAGGATTAGGGATTTCCCCCTCAAAATGAAGGAAAGGGAGGGTTGTCTCGCCGCCGACGGTTACTGTTCTCTTCCGAGTCCCTCCCTGCTCCTTAGTAGCTCCCAGAGTTACTTCACGTATTTTGCCGCTGAAAGTTTCCTTCGGAATTTCTACGGTCACAGGCATTGTAATCCTCCCTCGTCTATTTTTGGCTTAGTTAAGTATATCACAAAAGGGGCTTTTGGGGCAAATAATCTTTCAATGGTGGGTGGTTATACCCCAAACCTCCTGCCAGGGGGCTACGCCTC
>CAYOIS010000064.1:0-10933 GCA_964404055.1 uncultured Anaerolineae bacterium
TAGGAGGGCCAGGGTATGCCATTATCTTGGAGGATAGTGCTGCTGTCTTTGACCAGTACGGGAGGTTCACCCGGGTCTTAGGGCCTGGCTATTACTTACTTGAGCCTTACGAGAGGGTAAGAGGAGTTGTTGATTTGCGCCCCCAGGTCCGAAGGGTACGCGTTGCCGGATTTACCAAGGATGGAATCCCCATGCAAGGGGAAGTGGAGATTGAGTTCCAAATCCGCCAACTGACTCGGACCAGGCCAGAGCAAAGTGCTCAAAAGAGTCAGAGGTTCAGGGCTTTCTACACCTTCTCTTGGGAAGCAGTCCTTAATGCCGTTTACAATGCCCCTGTCAAAGATGGAAGTATAGTGCCGCCAGGGGAAATAATCTCAGAGGAGGTCTCCTACTGGTTCCGGAGGATTATAGAAAGTTACAACTTTGAAGAGCTTATCGGCTTTTACCCCGAAGCTTCCCCAAGAGAAGGGGTTGGATTAGCCTCAAAAGATTCAATGCGCCTTTTGGAGCAGGAGCTTCTTAACGCTTTATGGAGGCCTCTGAGATGGTGGGGTTACCAGATAAATCGCCTCCAACTTAACTCCTTGGAAGCTTCAGAAGAAGTTAGGGAAAGGGTAAAGGCTAAGAGCTTTGGGCTATGGAGAGCTCTTAGGCTGGCGCAGCTTAGGGGTTTGGAGGCGAGGGCAGAAATTTCCACTTTGAGAATTAAAAGCGAAGCCAGGGTTTATGCTGAGGCTGAGTTCCTTGAATCAATGGCTTATGAAATCCAAAGGCTTTACTCCAGGGGTCTGGATAGGCAAACCCTCATAACTGTGGCTTGCATTAATGTGTTGGATAATCTTCTCTCAAGCATAAAAGAGGAGAGCCAGTTCCTCATTCCCTCCTGGGTTCTGGACCAGATGGATCGGCTGAAAAAGACCTTAGCTTTGCCAAGCCCGTAAGGCCTCAGAAACCGATGGAAATTTCCTGCGGGTCCACGTGGTCATTGAATGGGTCTATGCGGACGTCCTCGTGGATGAGCCCAGCCCAGAAGTGGATTGGATTGCGTGGAGGTTTGTGGGTTATCTGGATGCATCCGGTAACGAGGGACCTCTGGCCAGGCATTAGGAAGCGGTATTCGCGGCCGTCTTTAACGCGCACTTCGCAGTTATCACCGCAGATTGCCCAACGGAAGGGGTAAGGGCGCCCGCTGGAGTTGGTCTCAAAGTCTATCCCTACCCTCCATACACCCGGCTCTTCATACCATCCCAAAGTATTGAAATTTTCGGTGCTTTTGTAAGTTGTGCCGGGGGGAGGACCACTGGTGCGGATAGGGACTGCACCGTAATTTTCCACCGTAAGGGTAAAGCATAAAGTTGAACCCAATGGCACGATTTTGGGGTAAAATTCCACTTCCCCCTCCACGATATCGGCTCTTGGGACACCTCCTTCTTTGATTACCAAGGTTTTAGTCACGACCGTGCGGTTCCCGGCAAGGTCGCGAGCCTCCGCCACTACAAAATAAGTGCCATCGGGTGGGGGTTCAGCCCGCTGGTCCACTCCCCCTTCGTAATCGTAGATGTGGATTCCAGGTTCCCCTGGCTTTACATCCCTTTCCTTTTCCACCAATGGGTATCGCTTACCGTCCGGCCCTACAAGGTAAACGTGGGTTTCGGCTTTCTTGGTGAGGTAATAGGATATAGTAACCCGGTCATCTAAGCCGTCTTGGTTAGGGGTGAATTCTTGTGGGTATACGGTGAAGTTCAGAAGCTGGGGGGGATTTGTATCGGCATCGGCGATTATTAAGGTGCCCTGCGCTCTTTCCGTCTTGCCGTAATCATCTTTAGCCTCAATGACCCATGTGTAACGGCCATCGGGCAAGACCCTGTCCTGGACTACGCCCCCAAAGTATACGGTGTGTTCTCCTATGGAGCGCCTCTGCTCTTTCCGGAAATAGTGGGGTTGGTTTTTCTCGTCTACGAAGTAGATGGAAACGTAAGCATTTCGGTTCAGCCGGTAGCTTATTACCGCAACATCGGTATCTCCGTCAGCGTTAGGGGTTATGCGTTCCGGCCAGATTTTAGCTTCGGAAAGGAGAGGGGTAACACCACAGGTGTTGACCATGGGTAAGAAGCTGGCAAGGATTATGAAATTGAGGAAGCCTCTGAAGAATTTGCCCAGCAATTTCCCCTCCTTGGTGTATTCACGGATAATTATACCTTAGCCAAGAGTCAGAGCCAAATGCCCAATTAAACGTGGTGTGTCCCAGAGGAGATGGGGGGCCAAAGCAATGTAATGCACCAGGAGGCGATTGATTCCCGCAAGAGGGTGTACGGATTGTTTAGTTCCCATGTTAACGGCGGCGGGAGTTGCGGATGAGGCTAAGGAACTCGTTCCTAGTAGCAAGCTTGGACCTGAAAATACCCCTGTTGGCTGAAGTTACCACAATGCTTCCTGGCTTCTTTATCCCCCTGGCGGTCATGCATAGGTGTTCCGCTTCAATTATAACTCCGACCCCCTTGGGCTGGAGGCCTTCCATGATTACATCGGCAATCTGGCCAGTCAAGCGCTCCTGAAGCTGGGGCCTTCGGGCCAAAATTTCCACCACCCTGGCCAGCTTTGATATGCCCACAATCCTCTTCTCCGGTATGTATCCTATGTGAGCAACCCCGTGGAAAGGCAAGAAATGGTGTTCGCACATGGAATAGAAGGGTATGTCCCTGAGGATAACCATCTCTTGGTGTTCTTCCTCCTCAAAACCGACCGTGAGGACCTCCAATGGGTCTTGGTGCAAACCTTCAAAAAGCTCCTCATACATCTCAGCGATGCGGCGAGGGGTCTCACGGAGGCCTTCTCGCTCCGGGTTTTCCCCTATTGCCAAGATTATCTCCAGGACTGCTTTTTCTATCCGCTTTTTGTCTATGAAGTCTTTCATTTACCTCCACCTCCAGCGACATCAGCTTGGACTTCCCCCCAGGCAATGCTCTCTTTAAGCATGTAGAAAATCCCTAAAAGGGTGATAGGAAGCCACAAAGCAGCGTGGAGGACCAAGGTGTAGCCTGCTGCGATGGGGCCGGGGACCCCGAATTGTACCAAAATCCTTATTCCAGGAGCATCAAAGGTACCAATGTATCCTGGTGAGGAAGGCAAAGTGGTGGCAAGGTTAACTACCGCAGTCATAAGCATTAGGACGTAAAAGGGGACAATGAAGTCAAAACCGTGCATCACAAACCAGTATTTTGTGGTTTCGGTAAGCCAGATGAAAACGGAAGTGAAGAAAATCATCAAAACATCCTGAGGACGGCGCAACCCCCCAAGCCCTTCCATAAACCTATCCAAAATGCCTTCAACTTTGGCTCGGAACCGGGCAGGGATAAAGCTTTCAATCGTTCGGTAATAGAGGGACTTGGCCAAATGAGGTTTGCTGGCGACCAGGAAGAAACCTCCCAAAACCCCGAAGAACAAGGTGCTTGACCAGATTACCAGCTGGCGCAAGTAGGGAGGCATGGGGGCAAAGGGAAGGGAGACAAAGATGAAAAATAACATCACTACACCATCAAAAACCCTTTCCACAAGGATTGTGGCGAGGGAAGAGCTTATGCTTATCCCTTCCCTGCGCTTAAGGACATAAGCCCTGAGCACTTCTCCTGCCCTGGCGGGGTAAATGTTGTTGCCCATATAGCCTATGACAACTATGGGGAAGAGGGAAGAAAGCTTTATTTTCTGGATAGAGGCCAAAAGGTAATGCCATCGCCAGGTTCTGCCCCAGACGGCCAGGAAATAGACTATGACTCCAGGGATGAGCCAAATATAGCGGGCAGTTTTTATATTCTGCCAGACCTCATCAAGCCTTAGGCCTACGAGGGCAAAGTATAGGAATACAGCGCTAACTAAGAGGCCAAGCCAGAATTGCCACTTACGGTTCATCTTTCTCACCGGGGAGCATGATGCCCAAGATTTTTTCCAAAGCCATAGTATGGCTGCAAGTGCCACGCATGGAGAAGAACCGACAACTGCAGTGCCACTGGCCTTGGTCAAAGGTCACCGTGTAAGTATCATGGTCACCTTTGAATAGGACCTCAAACTTGAGGAATTTAACCCTGTTAGGCTCTTGGGCGTAACGTTTGGCTTTGTAAATTTTGCTTATGAGCCCTGAATCCACTTCCACCTCCTGGCCTAAGTATAGCCGTGAAGAGCCTTTCTGTCAAAAGTGCGCCACAGCTACGAGGAGGATCCAAAACCTTAGCAATTTTTTGAACCACATAGGCAAATCGCTAGAAACTTCCCCCTTCCCCTCACAATTCTGGGACACGCCCCCTTCCTTGGCCAACTTGGAGATTTTCTCACTTTGGATTAAAATAAAGGCAAGTTTGCCTTAGGAGGTGAGAAATGGCTTACATGATAACTGAGGAATGCATCATGTGCGGGGCTTGTGAGCCCGAATGCCCCAATCAAGCCATAAGCGAAGGCCCCGACCGCTACGTCATTGACCCTGATAAGTGCACCGAATGCGTCGGCTTCTACAACGAATCCCAATGCGCTTCTGTGTGCCCAGTCGGCGCCTGCGTCCCAGACCCAAACAGGCGGGAATCTAAAGAGGAACTCAAAGCCAAATATCAGAGGCTACACCCTGGACGTGCTCCTACCGGGGGCTGGGATTAAAGAAGAGGTCCAGGAACAGCCGAGTGGCCTTGCAGCCCCCGAGGGTTGCAAGGCCACAACTTTTGTCATTTCCGCTTCAAGGCGAACCGATATAATAGCCTGGTACTCAGCTTGGCTGGTAAAAGCGATAAAGAGAGGGCAGGTAACTCTTCCCCATCCTTTCACTCAGCTTCCTTACACCGTTTCCCTCAAGCCGGAGAATGTCCATACTGTAGTGCTTTGGAGCAAGGACTTCCGCCCTCTGATAGAAAACCGCTATGGGGTTCGTGAAGCCCTCTCCATCTACGAACAACTTTACTTCCATTTCACCATAACCGGCCTTGGTTCAACACCTTTGGAGCCGAGAGTTCCCCCTTGGACGGAGGCCATAAAACAATTGCCCGAGATTTTGAAGGTAGCCGGCCATCCCCTAAGAGTAACTTTGCGCTTTGACCCCATCATTTTCTGGGAGGAAGCAGGGGAGATAAGGAGCAATGTCCATTTGGCTGAGCCCATTTTCACCCTTGCCGCTGAAGCCGGGATAACCACGGTACGCTTTTCCTTCGCTACCTTCTACGGTAAAGTGATGAGGCGGAAGTGGAAGTGGTTTGACCCGCCTCCTGAACAGAAGCTGGAGATAACTTCCAAACTCGTAGAGCTTGGGCGTTCCCTTGGCCTTACCCTCTATAGTTGTGCTAATCCTTTGCTTCTGAAAGCCGGCGCCTTGCCCTCAAGCTGCATTGATGGTCAACTTCTGACCAAGCTCCATCCGAGGGGCCTTCCTGCTCCTACTGAGAAGGATAAGGGCCAAAGGAAAGAATGTGGATGCACTCTGAGCGTGGATATAGGGGCTTACTCTATGAAGTGCCCCTCTGGGTGCGTTTATTGCTATGCTAATCCCATTATTAAGCGCTAAGTGAAAGGAGGTGAAAATGTTCAGGCTTGGGATAGAGATTTTGCAAGAGCAATTGCTTTTGGAGATGGCCGCTCCCCTATTGGCCGAAAGCCGCTTACCGGAAAAGTTGCCCCAGCTGGATGTGGCAAAGATGGCCGAACGCATCGCCAGCTATGGATTCAAGCTCATTGAGCTCAATACTGACTTAAACATTTTCTTCCCCCACAGCTTTGGGGTCCCCACCTTAAAGCGCCTGCTTGAACTCAAGGAAAGCCTCGGCCTCAGTTACACTGTCCACTTGCCTCTTTGGTCGCTTGAGCCCTCGAGTCCCTTTGAGGAGGTCAGGAGAGCCTCAGTAGACGTCATGGTAGATGCCGCTCTCCGTTTTGCCCCGCTTGAGCCTGAGGTTTACGTCTTCCATGCTACCGGCCCACTGGCTACAGAGTTCTTCATCTCCTCTTCAATCCCGGACCAAGCTCGCCCTCTGCTCATGTTCATGTTCCAGCGCAACGCTGCCCGAAGCATTGAGGAAATCCTCAAGCGGACAGGCCTTCCATCAAGGTCCTTGGCCATTGAGACCATCCAATTCCCCCTGGATTTGACTTTGGGGCTGGCGGAGGAATTTGACCTTTCGGTCTGCTTTGACACTGGGCACGTCTTTTCTCGTCAGCCCGGCCCTGTGGATTTCGGCGAGGCTTTGGCCAAATGCTTACCACGCCTGAAAGAAGTCCACTTGCACGATGCCTGGTTCAGGCCTGAGCCAGGTGGTCCTCCCCGTTGGGCTGACCATTTGCCCCTTGGTGAGGGGGAAGTACCAGTGGAGGAATTCTTCGCCACTTTGAAGGAAAAAGGCTTCAGTGGGCCGATTATCTTTGAGCTAACTATCCCTGAAGCCCTTAAATCTTTGGAGAGGCTCCGGTCAATTGGGGAAGTTTTCCAGGGCGTGTAAGCCCAAATTCTCCCCTTCTTTCAGGAAAGCCTCAACTAAGGATTGTGCTGGGGCTTCAGCATAAACTCGGAGGAGAGGCTCAGTCCCCGATGGCCTTATGAGTAGCCATCCCTCCTCTCCTAAGAAATATTTTACTCCGTCTAAATCGCTCACCTTTATCACTTCTATCCCCGCTATTCGTGAAGGGGCCGAAGCTAAGAGCGCTTCCACCAAGGCTTTCTTAGGCCGAGGCTTATCCAGCTGTATGTCCCTACGGGCATAGAAAAGGGGACCGACATCGGAAGCTAAATCCTCCACGAGGGCCTTGAGGGGCATGGAGCTTGCGGCCATAGCCTCCAGGAGAAGTAGGCCCATGAGGATTCCATCCCCTTCGGGGATATGGCCTTTCACGCTCATCCCGCCCGATTCCTCTCCACCCATTAGGACATCACCGTTGAGCATGTGCTCAGCTATGTAATTGAAGCCGACAGGAGTTTCGTATAGGGGAAGGCCGTAGCGAGAGGCTAACCTATCAACAGCCATGGTAGTAGATACAGTCTTGACCACGGAGCCTTTCCACCCCCTTTTCTCCACCAGATAGCGTAGGATTAGGGGGAAGATTTTCTGAGGGCCGACAAAGTTGCCCTCAGAATCAACGGCCCCGATGCGGTCGGCATCGCCGTCGTGGGCGAGGCCTACATCCCACCCTTCTCTCACGGCTTTGACCAAGGCATCCAGGTAGCGGGCTATGGGTTCAGGGTGTACACCCCCGAAACCGGGGTTCATCTCCCCCCTTATTTCCAGGACTGAAGCAAGGCCCGCTTCCAGGAGGATGTTTTTGATGTAACCCCGCCCAGCCCCATACATCGGGTCCACTACAACTTTAAGGTTGCTCTGGGCTATGAGAGGTAGGTCTACCAGGTTCTTTACGTGCTCAATGTAAGGTGCGGAAGGGTCAAACCTTACTATTAAGCCCTCGGCAAGGGCTTTTTCGTAAGCCATGAGGCGAGGGGGGATTTTACGCTCCAAGTTGGAATTTATGATGCTTTCAACTTTCTTAGCCAAAGCTTTATCGGGCTCACCATGAGGGCCTTTCACTTTTACACCATTGTAGCGTGGAGGATTGTGGCTTGCGGTAATCATTACCCCTCCATCGGCCTTGAGGTTTTGGACGGAGAAAGCCAGGACTGGGGTTGGGGTATCGGCTTTAGTCAGGTATACATTTATGCCGTTAGCGGCCAGGACGCAAGCCACCTCCATGGCATAGCGGTCGGAGAGAAAGCGGGTATCAAAACCGACAGCTACTTTTTTCCCTGGGCCGAAGGCTTCGGCTATGCCTTGGGCTACGTAGCGCAAATTCTCAAAAGTAAAGTCATCGCTGATAACGCCTCTCCAGCCGTCGGTTCCAAACTCTATGGGCATTTTTCCCCTCCGGCGTTGTCAAGCTTCTTGCAGAGCCCTTAGCTCCTCCTGAGCCAAGGTGGCAATGGTAATGCCTTTAAGCTCGCTTCTGATTTTCTCCTCAATCGGATTTAGGTTCTTGCGGATTGAGCAATAGCTCCGCCTTGGGCACTCAACAGAGCGCACGGAGCAGTAGCAGAGACCTATACAGCCATCCACCGCTTCTATTACGTCCAAGATGGAGATGCATTCCGGAGGTGCGGAGAGCTTTATCCCCCCTTTGAGTCCTCTTTTGGTTTCCAAAATGTGGTTGGAAGCGAGCTGGGCGACAATCTTAGCCAGGAAGGGGGAAGGGATTCCTTGGCGTGTTGCCAGCTCCTTTGCCGATAAGGTTGTCCCTGGAGGGTTTTTGGAAAGCTCTATGACTATTCTTAGGCCGTAATCGGCCTTCCTTGAGATAATCATCTCTCTCACCCCCTTTACTTTTGAATCTTAACCGGCACTTCGCAAGGTGGGGGATAGTTCCCCGTTATATCCACTACCACGAGGCGAAGCTTGTATTCTCCCGGAGGAAGAGGGGAAGTATCCCATATCCCTAAGGTTCCCCCCACGACCGGCACATTGTTGGAAAGGATAAAAGACCAGCTTTGGGGGTTAGGCCCTATACCGAACTCAAGCTTGTAGAACTGGAAGTTCGGGATGTTGGCCGTCCCTTTGACCTCTACAGGCCCTTTCAATACGGCATTTACCCCCGGACTTGTGATGACTGCGGAGGGGTTAGGGCAAAGGGGAGGCGGAGGGGTAGGGGTTGCAGTAGGCTCAAAAGTGGGCAAGAAAACTATTGGCGGGGTCGGTGGCCTTGGAGGAGTCGGGATAGGGGTAGGGGTCGGCTTAGGGGTTGGAGTCAGGGTGGGGAGGGGAAGGACGTTAGCGGAAGCCTCTGGCGCAGGTTGAGGGATTGATAACTTTGGAGCTATAGCCAGCTGAAGGTAAAGGGTGAAGCCGAGGAAGGCTAAGAGGGCTATAGTCCAGCTCCAAGTTCGGTAAAGGTGGGCTTGGGCCGCTTCTTTTTCCAAGGAAAAGATGGCCTGTCTTCGCTCTTTCCGGACCAAAAATGCTTCCCTTAAGTTATATAGGGCCCAGATGAGGCAGATGAAGCAAAGCCAGCGGGTATTCTTAGCCAGGATTTCAATGAGTATGGCCATTCAAACCCCCATTTCGTAAATCATCGGGATGAGGTAACGCAACAGGGCTCTTAGTTTTGGGACTATTTTCTTCCCCGCTTCCAGGACTTCTTGATGGTCTGGCCCCTTTTCCCCGGGCTGTAATGGGATAACATTGCTTATGCCGGATATACCAAGGACCCTAAGCCCGCCGTGGCGGGCGGCTATGACTTCCGGAACAGTGGACATCCCTACTGCATCGCCTCCTATTAGGCGGAGGAAACGGACTTCAGCGGGGGTTTCGTAGGAAGGGCCTGCCACCATAATGTATATCCCCTCATGAAGTTCTATCCCGGCCTTTTTCGCTGCTTTCTGGGCCAAGGAGCGAAGCCGCGGGTCATAGGCGTTGACCATGTCCACGAAGCGTGGGCCAAGTGATTCATCGTTTGGGCCCCTCAAGGGATTGAGGCCAGCCATCCCCGGAAGGTTTATGTGATCGGTTATGAGCATGAGGTCGCCAACTTTGAGGGAAGGGTTAAGCGCTCCCGCGGCGTTGGTTATGATTAAAACCTTTACCCCAGCCACTTGGAGGACTTTCACCGGTAGGGTTACCTCTTGGATTGAGTAGCCTTCGTAGTAATGGGGGCGGCCTTGGAGGACAAGCACTGGGAACCCGCTTATACTTCCAACTGAGAGGAGGCCTTCATGCCCAGCTACTGAGGGGATGGGGAATCCGGGTATTTCTCGGTAAGGTATTGAGGCTTCCTTTTCCAGCTCTTCGGCCACGGGGTTGAGGCCGGAGCCCAAGATTATGCTCACGGCTGGTATCCACCCAAGCCTTTCCTTGAGGAAATCGGCAATGCGCTGGTAATCGGAGCGGGAGAAGAAAACCTCGGCCATGCCTTTACTCCTCAGTGTAAAGGGTTTTATCCAAGTGGCCTGAGTAGCCCAAAAGCTTCTTTAAATCTTCAGGTTTAGCCTTCTCCTTAAGCTTCTTGTGGATGAGCGAGTGGCGGAAGACCTTAGGACTTACGTTTATCCCAAGGGCTTTAGCGTACTGCTTCACGATTACCCAAACACCTTGCCGTGATAGCCTTTGGCCCTTAGCGTTCAGGAAGAGGGCTTCGGGTGGGCTATTGGGTTTTAGGAAATGGATGCGGCCCTGCTCTATGTAGGCTCTAAGGGCTTCCCTTGCTTGCTCGCTAAGGCTTACAATCCTTTCCTTCCCCTTTCCGGACACAATCCTGATTGCGCCCGAGGCCAGGTCCACATCATCCAAGTTCAGGGCTACAAGCTCCAGGATTTTCATTCCGGTGGAGGAAAGGACCTCAAGGATGGCTTTATCTCGCAAGGCTCTGGGGTCACTCTGAGCGCCAGGGGCTTCCAGCAATCTGGCTAAATCCTCATCAGGCAAGAATTTAGGTGGGCGTTTTGGTGCCTTAGCTCCTGCCAAGAGCTCCCCGTAATCCTGGGCTATAACCCCCTCGCGGTAGAGGTAGTGGAGGAAAGAGCGGAAGGAAGAGATTTTGCGGGAGATAGAGCTTATAGAATATCCCCTCCCTCTTAGGTGGGAGACGTAATCCTCCAGGTCTTGGGGAGTGAGGTTAGCCCATTTAAATCCAACTCCCTTTTGCCTGATGAAAAAACTTGCAGCCTGGGATAAGTCATTCCAGTAACTTTCTATAGTGCGCTCGGAGTACCCCCTTCTTTGGCGCAAATAATCCAGGAAACTCCTAATTTCCTCCTTCACGGCCCTCTCCTTAGGAACAATTTACCGCTTTTATTTTACCACAATTTGCCATAAATCACCAACCGAACCTTAGGTAAGGCTGTGCTTCCCTTCCTGTAATTAGTGCGGCCTGTTCCTTATTCCGAAGGCCTTAGCACTGTGGCCGGCTTAAAGGGCTCTTTTCAAAATTGCCTCTA
>CAYOIS010000065.1:0-10725 GCA_964404055.1 uncultured Anaerolineae bacterium
CAAGAGATCGTTACCAGGTAATGGAAGCAATCTTGACAAAAGGTGGGGCTTCCCACTTAAAAATCTTGTGGGGAAAATCAAACCCTACCCATGGCAGACTTTACGTACCTCTCGCCTTCGGCACACTTCCCGCAGTGTAGTAAGGTGTGAGGCGGAGGGGGAAGATGGGCTTAAAGACTGTCCTCACCTTTCCCCTTGCTAAATCCCACTTGGGCCTGGGAAGCTCAAGAGTTAAGGGCAACCGGGGTAGAGAGAGTTTTGGGGATCAGCCGTCACCATTTGCCCCGATACCAATAGGAGGGGGTTAACCCCTCACTGGCCTCTCCCCGAAAGGGGGAGGGGAGCCCCCCGCCGGAATTCTCCCCCTTCCCCGCAAGGGAAAGGGGGCCGGGGGGTTAAGTCGCAGAGAAGGGGTTAATTCCAGCCAAAGCCTGCTTAAGAACCCCAGAAGCAAATACGGTAAGATAGATGTGCCTTTGGGTCAAAGCTCATTAAGACCTCATTACCACGCATCTTCCGTTCTACGACCCACAGCCGTGAAAAACCGGAAAGCCCTGTGACCTTTGGCGAGACTATCAATCAGTTGGCCTCCAAGCGTTCGCTGACGATAGCCCCAAAACCGAGGAACTATGTGATAGAGCGCGGCATCTTGCTAAGCTTTCGTTGAAATGTTATAATGTCCCCTCAGAATGGGGAAATGTGAGCAATTGCTTAACTTTTACGTTCAGACAATAAGCTCCGGGAGGGAGTATGCGTAACGTCTTGGTGTTTGTTTTGATCGCAGGCGGCCTCATTCTTGGAGTCAACTTTGCGCTCCGGCCAGCTTCCCTTGTTGGGCCTGCTCTTGCCAGTGCTCCCATTTCCGACCCGGTGGTCCCTGTGATCACGGCCGAGCGTTTCCTATCCCCAGGGGCTGGGATATATCCCAGTATTATGGGTGTTCAGCCCACCTCTGGCGAGGTGTGGGTCTGCCGCGACGGCGGCTGGATGACCCTTCAGGGCGCGGAGGTTCAGAGCATTCAGCCTGGCTCCTGTATCATGGGCTTCCATGCCCAGACCCCGCGCTGGTTCCGGGCGGATGGGCGTTCAGTGGTGATCATGAGTGGGACAACGCCAGTGGGACAGGTGACGCTTCCCTATACGGTGACCGAGATTGTCCTCCACCCCCGAACCCAGCTGCTTTACGTCAAGATGCAAAGCTCTTCTTACCAACCCTTCAACACGCATCTGGCGGTGATAAGTGGTACAACAGTCTTGACCACGATGAACGCCTCCATGGCTGGACCTCTCGTCCCGCATCCAGATAGCGGGGATGTTTACGTGGGCGTCTACAGTTACGGCCCTAACCCTGAAGTCTGGATCCTCAGCGGGACCCAGCGGGTGGGGACCTTTACGATGACCGGTACGCTTTACTGGATCGAATATCATCCCTACAGCCGTCTCACCTATGTCGGTAGCCGTGGTGAGTTGAAGGTCCTGAACGGTCGGGTGGTGCTTGCTTCCCTTCCCATCACTGAAACCTACGATTTCGCCCCCGATCCGGATAGCGAACGCGCCTATCTGACCCACCTGAGCCCGGATTGGATTACCGTCCTCTCACGGACAGAGGTGATCACGCGCGTTCCCTTCCCCCATGGCAACAACCCCATCGCGGTGATCCCGCGAACAGGCGAGGTTGTAGCCGGGGCCTTTTTCGATCAGAAGGTCTACGTGTTCTCCCGCGATCTTGACTTGCTGAACGTAATCTCCATGCCGGTGCGCCCCCGTCAGATCTTCCCTACCGAGGACGGTTGGGTGTATGTGGCCGGAAGGGGGGAGAGCTTTGTGGGATTCCCGCCTTCCGACCTGCTCGTGCTCAGTCGGACGGTCCCTGTGGCCGAGTATCCGAACGGTTTCGGCCTGGGCTCTCTGGCGCTATCTCCTGATGGGCGGCTTTACGCTCTGGATCTCTTCAGTGGGCGTTTCTACGTCCTCTCAGGAACGGAAATGGTGACCTTCACCGCGTTCTCGCCGTGGAGCTACCCGATCCTCCTGCCACAGGAGCGGAGGCTGGAGGTAGATATCAGGACCGGTTGGGCCTATGTGGCCCTCCCGCTGAGCTCATGGCTCTGGATCTGGCAAGGAGAAGGTTGGATTACCCGCTCCCTTCCCTCATACATCAAAGTTCTACAGGCGGCCCCGGATTACGGGGTGATCTTTGGCGGCGGAGACTCTGGTGTAGTAGACGAGGTTTACGCCATCACAGGCACTGAAATTTTCAGCTTGCCGATCCAAGAAGCCCTCACAGGCCCGGCTCAGGCTCTGGCAGTGGATCCGGCGCATGGCTATCTCTACGTGGGAGGATTAGGGCAGGTAGCGGTCCTCTCCCTCACGACGCCGCTGACGGCCTCACAATGGCTGACGACGGTGGGCGGGATGTATCCGTTGCGTGCCATGGCTGCCCACCAAGGCACCGGCTTGGCGTATGTGGGGTCGGGGTTTGGCCCCACGGGGACCATTTGGGTCCTTTCGGGTCCTACCCCGGTAATCTCGTTTGAGGTGGAAGGTATACCGATGGCCTTGGCGGCAGATCCAGTGGGACCTTGGGTATACGCGGCACTGAGCGGCACACAAAGCGTTGCGGTCCTGAGCGGGACAAACCGGGTGGCCACGGTCACGCTCCCCTTTGAGCCTTTCCGGATCTGGGTGAGCCCTCGCAGCGGGCTGGCTTATGTGGCGGGGAAGACGCAGATGGCAGTTCTGAAAGGCCCTCATATGTTGATGCAGCTTACCACCGGGATCCGTCCACGGGACATGGTCTTTGATCCAGAGAAGGGTATAGCCATCCTCAGCCACGAGGGGGACAACCGTTTGGTCTGGATTGAGGAACGAGCCTTGCCCCGCCGTCTCTGGCTTCCCATTGTGCTCCGAGGGCGATAAGCTGGAGACTAATCCAAGATGAGGAGAAACCAGGTGATGAAGGGTTTTATCCCATTACTTTTTCTGGTCATGACTTTGCTCCTCACTTACCCGCTCCTACTACATTTAACAACCCACGTCCCAGGAAGCAACCTCTGGGCCTTTGATGAGTACACTTTTATCTGGAACATCTGGTGGTTCAAGCGCTCCCTCTTGGAGCTCCACACCTCGCCTCTTTTCACCGATTACATTTTCTTCCCGGTTGGAACGAAGCTTATCCTCTACACTTACAACTTGTTCAACTGCGTCCTCGCTTTGCCTCTTACTTTTTTCTTCCCCTTGCCCTTGGTCAGCAATCTAACCTTGATTTTCGCCTGGGTCGTAAGCGGCTGGGGGGCTTACTTGTTGACACTGTACATTCTACGCCGTAGCGGCTTTAAGGATTATGCCCGAACTGCTGCTACCCTGGCGGGTATACTATATGCCTTTGCCTCAAACCGCTATGTATATGCTGCCCTCGGCCATTACGATATGGTCAGCACCCAGTGGCTTCCCTTTTTCGTCCTTTTCTTCATTCGCACCGCAGAAGAGCCAGAGCTCAAAAACCCTGTGCTGGCTGGCCTCTTTGGCACTATGGCTATGCTGTGCGAGATGATTTTCGGGACTTTTCTCTTCATTTTCTCCGCCTTTTACCTTCTCCTGCGGAGGAAAGAGCTGTACCGCCAAGGTTTGCCCCTGAGGATAGCAATAATGGGTTTAACGATCATCGCCACATACTGGCCAGTTCTTATCCCCATCCTGCGGGAATTTCTCCTTGGAGAATATGAGCTCAAAGGCTGGGGGGATGCACTCAAGCTTTCAACTGACCTCCTTGGATTTTTCACCCCCACCGCCCTCCATCCAGGCCTGGGAAGCGGCTGGGAGAGGGAGCTGAGGGCAGTTATGGAAGGCACTTCCCGCTTCTCAGATGTGAACACGGTTTTCCTTGGTTATTTCTCCTTGGTTTTGGCTCTCATAGCTTTGGTGAAAAATCCGCCTAAAGTTGTTAAAGCTTGGGCCCTCCAGGCTCTCCTCTTCCTCTCCTTCTGCCTCGGCCCTGTGCTCCAGATTAACAAACGTTACGTTTTTGACATGGATGGCATACCCGTAACCATCCCGATGCCTTTCGCTCTCCTCCATTACATCCCAGTCTTTCGGGCCAACCGGGTCCCCAACCGCTTCAGTGTTATCCTCACCTTGTGCTTGGCTGTCTTAGTGGCTTTCGGTGGGCAAAAGGTGATGAGCCTTTTTGAGCGCCGCTTTTCTCCGGCTTTCTCCAAAGCCATAGGCGGATTAATTGCGGCTTTAATCGTCATTGAGCATCTGGCAATACCAATGCCCCTCACGGACGCACGAATACCTGCTCCTCTATGGTTTATCGGGCAAGAAAAGGGCGAATTTGCCATTCTCCAGTTGCCTTTAGGATGGCGCAATAGCTTCGGGATGGCCGGGGCGGAAAGCACTCAGGCCCAGTATTACCAGGTAGCTCACGGTAAGAAGCTGCTGAGCGGGAACATCTCCCGCAATCCACCTTTCCAGTTTGACTATTTCCTGCGCCTGCCTTTCTTCCAGGCTATAATCTCAGCCGAAACTTACCAGGAGGTCCCACCAGAACTTGAAGCCAAGGCCAAAGCTCAAGCTCCCGAGCTCGCCCGCCTTTACGATATCCGCTACCTCGTGGTTTTGCCCCCTACTCCAGGTCGAGCTCCTTACTCTGATACCTACACCAAAACCGTCCAGCTTGTGGAGAGGATTTTACCAGCCGAGCTTTATCTGGAGGGGCAAGGAACGAAGGTCTACAAAGTGAAAGCTTTACCTCCGGCCTCATCCTTGGAGATAGATTTTGGAAGGGAAGAATCTCTGCCTTACCTCGGAGAAGGGTGGGACAGGAACGAGGAGGTGGCTGGTTGCACGGCAGTTTGGGCTGTCTCCAAGCAAGCGGAAGTGTTCTTTCCTCCCATGGAAAACGGCCCCTATACCCTTACCCTGAAACTTGCACCTTTCACTTATCCTGGCTCCCCGGAGCAGAAGGTTAGAGTTATCCTCAACGGCATATCCTTAGGGGAGGCAAAGCTTTCCCCAGGATGGAACGAGCTTTCCTTTGCCATTCCCGAAAGCATCTCCCTTAGCTATCCTGGCAAACTTGAGCTTAGGTTTTCGCACTTAGCTTCCCCCCGCAAAGTTTTCCCCCCAGAGTTTGCTATAGGCTCAACCGGAGTGAATGCTCCCACTGAGCTGGAAATTCATTCTGGCCAGGGTTTTGCTTTCATAACTGTGGCGGGGAAAAACGCCTCCCTGAACAAAGCCGGGCTTAATCTGGCAGTTGTGGAGCCAAGGATGGGGAAGGTAACAGTTATGAGGGCTTTCGGCCCTGGGGAAGAGGAGAATCTGAGTTCCTTCGTGGCCGAGATAGCTCCGGGGCACATTGTAGTCGGGGCTGCTTACGGAGGCCTCTGGCCCGAAAATGCGCCTCAAGTCCTCCAAGCCCTCGGCGTCAACGGACCGTCCAAAGGGCCAAGTTACGCTTTTATCGGGGTGAAGGGGAGTTCCCCAGGCTCTGGCTTAGAGAAAGAAGGGGAAGACGTTTACCTCCGCTTGGGCTATAACCCCGATAGCCGAACTCTGGCCGCAGCTGTAGATTTCATCCGGCTGGAAAGGAGGTAGCCCTTGAAGCCGCTTTTCTGGGTATGGAAGTGGCCTATCACTCCTTACTCTTTGCTCCTTTTGCTTGGGATTTTAGCCGGTTCAGCCATATTTGTTGGGCTGGGTAAGAGGAGATGGGGCTTGGATAAGGCCTTAGACGCCTTGCTCTGGAGCTTAATAGGGGGAATAGCCTTTGGCAGAGTGGGCTTTGTGCTGGCCAATTGGGAATATTTTTCCGAAAGCCTAAAGGAGGCCTGGCAATTTTGGAAGGGTGGGCTTGCTTTCTCTTTCGCCTTAGCCGGTGGGTTGCTGACTCTTTACCTCTTCTCCCGATTCCAGAAGGTTAATTTGGCGGAGCTTCTGGACTTAGCCTCCCTTTCCATCCTCCCAGCTCAAGCTTTGGGATGGTGGGCATGCTACACGGCTGGATTGGCTTATGGGAAAGAGTGGAAAGGCCCATTGACCCTTTTCCTGCCCGATGTTTACGGAGTCAAAGCCTATCGCTTCCCTGTGCAACTGGCCGGGGCTTTGTGGAGCATCATTCTCTTCTTCGTCCTGGTGGCCATTTACTGGAGAGCGAACAAGGTTGGCAACATTTTCTTGGCTTATGCTATCGGCTATTTGCCTTTTGATTTCTTCCTCCGCTTCCTCCGGGGCGATGTCACGGGAGTGATAGGGCCTTTGGAGCCAGGGCAGCTTTCGGTGGTCATAGTTTTTGCTTCCCTCCTCCTTCTCCGATTCATTTACCCCAAATCATCTTCAGAGCGATGAGGAGGAGGGCGAAGCCGAATATTCTCCTTAGGGTATCATTGGGCAAATGTACAGCCAGTTTAGCCCCCAAAAGCCCCCCGATAAAGAAGCCAGCGGCCAAAAGGAGGGCCATTTTGAGGTTAACATACCCTTGGCGGTAGTAAGTGTAGGCAGCCATTATCCCTATAGGGGGAACGAGCATGGCCAAGGTTGTGCCTTGGGCATAATGCTGAGGCATCTTGAAAATGTAGACCAAGGCGGGCACTACTATTACTCCACCTCCTATGCCTATAAGCCCGCTGAGGATTCCGGCGCCAAGCCCTACCATAATACAGAGGACAAAGTTAAACATCACGGCCTCCCCCTGAAAGGACTTTGTCCAACAGCTCTTTCATTTTCTGCCAATGGGTGCCCTTCCAGTAAATGCGATGACAGCCAGGACAGAGACTGAACTGCTCTTGAGTCTGGAAAACGTAAGGGGGGACCTTCCCCCGAACGCTTTCCTTTTCCACAGGCTTGAGCGGTTCATTGCAGATTGGGCAGCGGGAGAAGCAGTTCTGCCTTTCAAGCTTGAGCTCTTGGAAAACCTGAAGGAGTTGGGCTTCCAAAGGGGCTTTTTTGATCAATATGGCCCGGACTCCCCTCCTGCGGGCCAGTTCTTGGTCCCGGGTGAGGAGGATTCTATCCTCCGCCATCGCCCGGTAGGCCAATTCATCATCGTCCATGTTGGGAAAATAGAGGGTATCGTAACCCAAGATTCGGAGCCATTTGGCGAGGGTGCCTAACATGCTGTCGGCTATAAACTTCATGGCTTGCTCTCCGGCCAAAATTTCCTAAGGAGGTTATGGTTATGGTGAGCCTTTTGAGTTTGCTCCTCCCATTGGGCTTTGCCCTTGTAGCCATTGGGGGAAAGGAGCCCGAAGAAGCCAAAAAGACGTTTTTCCTCTTCCCCCTTTCCTTGGCTATCGGAACCATTGGGTATTTTGCGAGTGGGTTTGCCCTGGAGTTTGGGGGCATTGGCCTTGCGCATAGGGATATAAAAGGGCTCAGTGGCCTCATCTGGGAATGGTCCCCTTTGGATGTTCGTTGGGGGCCAGGGTGGGGGGCCTTGGGCCTCTACGGCTTCTTCCTCAGGGGTGAGGTCCTTTCCCCCGAAGCCCTCTCCCTTTTCCTCCATGGGCTTTCCCTCGTTTCCTTGGCTGTTTTTCTTACTTTGGCTAACCTGTGGGGCAAGGTTAATCGGTTTTTCCTCTCGCTTGTTGGGCTGATTTTGGCCTCCTTCCTCCATCCAGTTGTAGGAAATTGGGTCTGGGGAGGAGGATGGCTCGGTAATTTGGGGAAAAACGCAGGGCTTGGCCATGGGTTCATAGACGTGCTCGGGGCTTCTTCCCCTCACCTTTTGGGAGCTTTTGCCTCTTTCCTCGGTGCTACCATCTTTGGCCTCCGCAAGAGACCTTCCCCAATCCCCATCATGCCCCAGGCCCACCTCCCTATCACAGCAGGCACAGGCCTTGTCCTGGCTCTCATTGGGGCTGCTGCTTTCTTGGCCAACCACCCCATTTATTCCGTTTACCCCACTATCTCCACAGCTGTGGGCATTGTAAACGTCTTGCTGGCAACAATGGGCGGTGTTTTGGGCGCATCCGTTTATTCCCTCTTCGTAACAGGGCAAAGCAATTTCCTCATGGCCGTTAGGGGCGGGATAGCTGGACTTGTAGCTGGCGGAGCTTCCTGTTTCTTCATCCCCTTCTGGGCTGGATTGGCCCTCGGTTTTCTGGCAGGCTTCTTCCTCCCCCCAATCGTCTACCTCTGGGAAGAAATCCTCAAGCTTAGCGACCCATCGGGGGTGATGGCCATGAGCGGGCTGGGAAGCATCCTGGGAATTCTCGCCCCAGCTTTCTTCGCCAATGGCCAGCAGGGCGAAGGCTGGAATGGAGTCCCAGGCAACTACCTTGGGGTTTCCGGCCAGGGGGTGAGCGGACTTTTGGTATCGCAAGGCTTTATCCCCGACTTCCCCCATCAGCTTTATTCCCAACTAACGGGCATTTTAGCGGTGCTTGTTTGGACTGCTGCCATCCTGGTTCCCCTTTTCCTTATTGCCCGAAAGGCCATACCGGCTCCTAAGAGAGGCCAAGAACATTCTGAATGATAGCTCCTTTTCCAGCCCGAGCAAAGCTTCTTCATCGGGAGGCTCCGGAGAGAATCGCTCTTGTAGATAGAAACCCACCACTTTCCTGAACGGTTCGGCTTTTTCCGGGAAAAGTTTGATCAAGCTTTCTAGATACTCAAGAGGGGTTTGGTAAGGCCTGGCCTTAATGCCAGCCAATTGGCCAAGCCTTAAGAGGCGGAGGTAAAGCCGCGAGGCTGGCCTAAGTTCCGGTGGTTCAAGCTTTAGCCAGATTAGCCTTAGAGCCATCGTCAGAGCGGCTAATCCGGAGGGCAGAGGCCAGAACTTCTTGAACTTTTCAGACGGAGGTGAAACAAGAGTCTGCGGGGGTGGGAGAGGAAGCGGAGGTTTTGATTCCTCGGGCACTTCAACCTCTTCAGGGATTTTGAGGGGCCTTTCCTTTGGGATTAGAGGCCTGGCCTCCCCTTCAGCCCTCGCTAACCTTACTATCGGCGACTGAACCGATGTAGGCTCAAATTCAACCCAACCGTAGCCAGGGAAGAAGACTTCCACCCAAGCGTGAGCGTTCTTCTCCCTAACTCTCCACCTCCCTTTCTCTGCAAGGTACTCTCCTGCAGTGTAACCAGCCACCAAGCGTGCTGGTATCCCTACTGCTCTGGCCATAACTACCATAGCGGAAGCATAATAATTGCAATAGCCTTGGCGCAAATCAAAGAGAAAGTAATCCACAGCATCCCTATCCTCCGGAGGGGGAGGAATCTTCTCGTTGTAAGTGATGTTCTCCCTGAGGTAGCGCTCAAGGGCCAAGGCTTTATCGTAGGGGTTATCATAGCCAGATGTAATTTCCAAAGCCAAATCCTTGACCCGCTGGGGAAGGTCAGCGGGGAGTTGTAGGTAACGGGCAATCCAAGGTGGATACTCAGTGCTGGCCTTTCGTAAACTCTTCTCATCGGCTACGCTCACTTGCGATACGACCCTAACCACTGCTCCGGGCTTAATGGGCTCCGAAGCTAAGAGGAGGGAAGGCTCAATCCTATCCCCTTCCCCGGTAGCGATAACGAAAGCTTTTTCCGAAAGCAGAAGAGGCTGCGCGGCGGCGTAAATCAGCCGACCTTCAGGCTCAATCAGATAGTAAGTCTGGGTCAAAGTTTGCCTCAACGCAAACTGGGGAACAGGGATTTCTTCCCAGGCCCCGAAAAGGAAAGCGGTATTATCAGTATTGAGCCAGCCCCTTCCAGTGTAGAAATCGTAGGATGCAGCCTTCCAGTAGCGGACCAGCTCCCGGGGATAGGCCTCTACCTCTAAGACCACAATTCCGCTCAAGGTGACAGGACCTCCCAAATCCAGCTCCTTACCGAAGTGGGCCTGGCCAATTTTCGGTACCCTGTAACCCTTTAGGGAGGGGAAGAGTTTGTTCCATTCCCTCTGAACTTTCTCCCAGTTTTCTTTTAGGAAGCTAACTTTTAAGTTGGCCTTAGCCCCAGGGGCAAGCCAGGCGAAGGCTAAGGCTAAGAGGATAAAAGCGAGACCGTAACGGAAAAAGTCAAAGGAAGCGTATGGTGAATACCCTACTCGGTGATGGGCCCACTCCTCTTCCTGCTCCCGGAAGTAAAGCCAGAGGACGAAGAGGAGCGAAACAAAGGCGTAAGCGATGGGGTAAATAACCAGGCTTGAAGGGCCATAGTAGGCATTGATGACCGTTAAAACTCCGCCAGGGATCACAGCCAGCCACCCATTACGCTTCCGGAAAGCAAACCAAGCTGCCAAGTAGGCCGACCACCAAACCGTGAAGCTCAGGAGCAGAACGAAAGCGATTGGCCCTCCTTTGGCCTCTCCAGCACGGACGCTTTCAAGCCAGTAGCCAATTCTCCACCAAAGGTTGATGAACCTCTCATGCCATCCCAAAGTGCTGGGCAGAAGGAGGGAGGTGAAGAAGAAGGAGATGGAAGCCCCGACCGTGAAACTGTAGAGGTGAGTCAAGATAGGTGGCCAGCGGGACAAGGCCAAGAGGTAGCCTATGACCAAAGCCAGTACAGTAACTCCTGGCAGGACCTCAAGCCCCTTAGTCCATTCGGCTGATACGATGCACCAGGCTGCTGTAAGCTGGAGCCAAAGGAGCAAAAGGAAAAGCCCAATACCCATTCAACTGCTCCTTTCTTAAGCTAATTTTACTCCACCATTTTCCCCGATGCAATTCCAGAGTTGGGGAGGGGTATATTGCAAAAGTATGGTTACCTTAATTTTCCCACCCTCGTTTGCTGAGGGTC
>CAYOIS010000066.1:0-10525 GCA_964404055.1 uncultured Anaerolineae bacterium
GGCAGGGGGCCTAACTTTTATTTTTCTCCACAGCGTTCCAGGAGCTTCTCCCACTCCTGATCTACCCTGGCCTGGATTTCATCAATGAGATGACGGAACTGGGGTTGGAAGAGGTGCCGGAATCGGCCCTGAGCCTTGAGCCACTCCTCTATCGGCTTCTTCTCCCTCGGCTTGTAGTTAAGCTTCCAAACCCCATTTTCAACTTCAAAAAGTGGCCAATAGCACGTTTCCACTGCCAGCCTGGAAACCTCAATCGTGGTAGCGGTATCGTGGCGCCAGCCACGATTGCAGTCGGAAAAAATGTTTATGAAGGCAGGACCATCGGCAGCTACTGCCTTGCGCACCTTAATCATCAGGTCCCGCCAGTGACTTGGGGAAGCTTGAGCCACATAGGGGATGTTGTGGGCAGCCATTATCTCCGTTATAGGCTTGCGCCACTGAATTTTGCCGGGGATTACCTCCCCAGCCGGGGAAGTCGTAGTATGGGCACCGAGCGGGGTGGCACTGGACCTCTGGATTCCCGTGTTCATGTAAGCTTCGTTGTTTAGGCAGATGTAAACGATACGGTGCCCCCTCTCAAAAGCCCCCGAAATCCACTGCAGGCCGATATCGTAAGTGGCACCGTCGCCGCCAAAAACCAAAAATTTGATGTTTCTGTCTTGAATCTTGCCCTTGCGGACCAAAGCCTTGTAAGCGGCTTCAACCCCGGCCGCAGTAGTGGCCGCGTTCTCAAAAGCATTGTGTATCCATGGGACCCGCCAAGCAGTATTAGGGTACATAGAAGTGGCAATTTCCAAGCAGCCGGTAGCGGTAGCCACAACCACTGGCTCATCAATGGCGCTTAAAACTTGCCGCACGATTATCCCCTCAGCACAGCCAGCGCAAAGCCTGTGCCCAGGGGCAAATTTCTCTGGCTTGCTCGCTAACTCTTTAAGGTTTATCCTTGTTTCCACTGCCATCTCAACCCCTCCTTAACTTTATTCCCTCAAGCCCAAATAGCCTACTCTATAGGGCACTTCCCCGGTCTCAGCGATGCGGAGCAATTCCTTTACCATGCCCTCAATCTGCTCCGGGAGTATATCTCGGCCACCCAAGCCGAAGATGTAATCCACAATCTGAGGGCCTTTCCCGTTGCCGTAAGTGTAGAAGGAAGCACACAGGTCCAGGAAAAGCGGCCCACACCCCTCAATTGAACCGAAAGCTATGGAGCGGTCCATAACCCCTATGACTTTGACATGCTTCAAGGCTTCCACCAGCTCTTTCCCTGGGAAAGGCCTGTAAAGCCTGGGCTTAAGGAGGCCAACCTTGATTCCTTCCTGGCGGAGCTTGCGGACCACGACCCTTGCTGTTCCAGCGGTAGAAGCCAGAACCACAATCGCTACTTCGGCATCGTCCAGCTCGTAGGCCGAGAACAAGTCATAGTAACGGCCGGAAAGCTCCCCATACTCTTTGCCTATCTCCCTAACCACCTGGGGGACCTTGGAAAGGGCCTCAGTTTGCTGGCGCTTGAATTCAAAGTAATAATCGTAGAAAGCCCAGGCTCCGAAAGTCTTGGGCTGGTCTATGTCCAAAAGGGAGTAAATGGGTTTGTATTCCCCCACAAATTCTTTAACCGCTTTATCCTCCAGCACCTCAACCCTTTCCACCCCGTGCCCGGTTATGAACCCATCCTGCATGGACATAACCGGAAGGAGGATATCCGGGTGCTCGGCGATGCGGATGGCCTGGATGGTGTTATCGTAGGCCTCTTGGGGGTTCTCGGCAAAGATGTGGATCCAGCCGGAATCCCTTGCCCCCATAGAATCGGAATGATCGCAGTGGATGTTGAGGGGTGCAGAGAGGGCTCTATTGACCACGCTCATAACAATTGGGAGGCGCAGGGAAGCAGCGATGTAAAGAGTCTCCCACATGAGGGCTAGACCATTGGCCGCAGTAGCGGTCATCACCCTTGCTCCAGCCGCCGAGGCACCGATGCAAGCGCTCATAGCGGCATGCTCCGATTCCACAGGGATGAACTCCGTGTTCACAAGGCCATCGGCTACAAATTGGGAGAAAGTCTGCACTATCTCCGTCTGAGGGGTGATAGGGTAAGCCGCTACAACATCGGGCTCTATTTGACGCATGGCTTCGGCTACAGCCTTGGCCCCGTCAAGAGCTTTGACGATTTGCTTCGCCATCTCACACCTCCTCCACCATCTGGATGACCTTGCCCGGCTTTCCGGTTACGGCATGGGCTTCTACCTTGACAGGGCACTCGTGGGCGCATATCCCACAGCCCTTGCAGTGGTCGTAATCAAACCCCTGCACTTTGCCATCCTTCACAATTACGGCTCCATCGGGGCAATAGACCCAGCATATCATACAGTGGGTGCACTTTTCCTCATCTCTAACTGGGCGCTTGCTGCGCCAAGTCCCAGTTATATATTCGGCGGAACTTCCCGGTTCAAGGACTACTGCCCCTAAGGGCAATTCCTTCCATCCTTTAAGCTCGGCCATCTTACCCCTCCTTTACGGTTTCGTAGGCTTCTTTTATGGCTTGGACGTTAGCCTGAATTATGTCCTCACTGACTTTCGTGCCAAGCCTCTCTTCGGTCAAGCGGATTACGCTTTCCAAAGAGACAAGCCCGGTAGCTTTAACTAAAGCCCCCAGCATCGGGGTATTAGGGATGTTCCGGCCAAAATGCTTCATAGCGATCTGGGAAGCATCTACCGTGAACACCCTTACGTTCTTCCCCTCAAGGCCCAGCTTCCCCCTGACCTCTTGAGGGGAAAGGGAGGTGTTTAGGACTATTGTGCCGCCATCTTTCAACCCTTCGGCCACGTTCACAAGGCCGATAAGGGTAGGGTCTACAACGACTACAATGTCTGGGGAGGTAATTTGGGAGTGGACCTCAATTGGGGAGTCGCTTATACGTGTGTAGGCTTTGATGGGCGCCCCCATCCTTTCAGGGCCGTAATCGGGGAAGGCCTGGAAATACTTTCCTTCTTCCATAGCCGCTTCGGCCAGGATTTCCCCGGCGGTAACCACCCCTTGCCCTCCCCTTCCATGCCATCGGATTTCCACCATCCCTTTCATCTCTCACCTCCGGGGCAAAAATAAAAGGCTCATAAGGGTTAAACCCCTAAAGTTGGCCTCTCTGGCGCTTACTTCCCAAATCCTTCGGCCATAATTTGTGCTAATTGTAACAAAATGCATCGGTTTTGTCAAAAGGGTTCCCTTTCCGCCCTTCGGCGCTTGAGTAGCCTTTCCACCTCTTCTTGGCATTTAAGGCAAAGCGTAGCATCAGGCCTGGCTTCAAGGCGTGCTGGGTCTATCTCGGAACCACAGCGCTCGCATATCCCGTAAGTCCCCTTTTCTATAGCTTTAAGTGCCCTTTCAATGGAAGCGCGCCGGAATTCCAAGCTTTCTATGAGGGCTACAATCTTATCACGCTCGTAAAGGTCGGGGGAAAGGCCGTTTATATCCAACTCAAACTCGCTCTTCAGATTTTCCCTGAGCTTCTCCAGCTCCTGCTCAACCTGCAATTTTTCTTGGGTAAGGCGAGCTTTCTCCCTTTCCAGGTTGATTTTACCTTCCATCTATCCCTCCTTTTGGCGGAGGCTGTCCTGAACCCCCTGAATTGGTAAACTAATATAACACTTTGGCTCTCAGAGGTCAAATGCGCAGCATTCAGAGCTTCTTTCAAGGCTGAGGCCAAGCTCCAGGGCTTTTTGGATGCCCTCTCGCGAAGGGTTAACTATACGGTTAACTCCGGCCATAACAGCTAAGGGGTCAAGCTTCCTCCTGTAATCCCCGCGGGGACGCATGCAGCCTAAAGCTATCGGGGTTCTGGGGAAAAGGAGGCGGGCTTCGGCCAAAATGGAGGCTACTTCTTCAACTGGCGGCGGCAACCGGAGGGCGTATTCAGTGCCAGGGGTAGGGATGAAAACAATGAAGATTAAGCCTTCAACCCCTTCCTCGGCCAATATTTCCAAGGCCTTGCGCTCATGGCCTATCTTGCCACCATCAAGCCCTATGGTTATGTGCGGGATTACCCGGAAATGCTTCCGAAGCATCCGGTAGGTTTCCACGTAGTCCTGGACCGTCTTTTTCAGTTTGTAAACCCTTTCAATCACCCCATCATCGCCCACGAAATCAAAGGAGATTACATGGACAAAAGGGGCTATGGCTAAAGCTTCTTCTTCGCTTATTAACCCCACATGCCAGTTCAGCCGGCGGCCAAAAGCGATGGCCTTTATCCCTTCAAGCTTGGCTAAAACCGGGACCTTCCCGTTGCGGTCACACCCGCCGGATATGAGGAGGCTTGTGGCCGAATTCAGGTAGCGCTGGGCTTCTTCCACAGTCTTCATGGGGACAAGGTAATGGCCACCGCAATGGGCGCAATTTAGGGCGCAATATTTCCCAGTGACACTTATAGGTAAAGTTTGGGAGGGGTAATCCACAAAGAGCTTGGGAGGGAAATTGGCCTGCCTTGTTTCCCAGGCCTTTCGTAGGAGCTCAAGGCTCCCTTTCAAATTTCGTCCTCCACCGGGATTTCCAGGTCCCCGACCTCCTTCGTGCTCACTTTAACTGTAATTTTGTGTTGGCCTGCTTCAAGCTTCAATCCTTTAATCACCACCGTTACCTCTAGGTTAAGCGCCAGCATTAACGGGGTTTTGGAACTTATCCCTTCTGCTGGCCTTTCACCAGAGGCCGTTTTGAGGTAAACGCTCTCCAACGGGCAAGGGGCCCCATCCACAACAAGGGCTTTAAAGGCTACAATGGTCCCTGGAGCAAGGGTGTTCTTCAGTTTGAAAGCCAAGCCTTCCTCAGTATTGGAAAGGCTTCCCTTAACGTAGAGTTTCTTCAAAAGGGCTGGAGGAATGTAGGGCATTTTCTCCCCCTCACGTGTACCTTTTGACTTCAAACCTGAACATCTGAACTGGCTCATTGGGATCGGTTATGCCGGCTTTGTGAACCCTGGTCCAATAAATCTGCTGCTCCACGGTCTCAATCCCAGGCAAATCGGGAAGGAGTAAGCCTCGCTTCCAGGGGTGTTTCAGCGATTGGACTATCAAGCCGTAGCGTTTGGGGTCTAACTCCTCTGGCCCGGATACAGGCTCCGGGGGCGAAAGGACATCAACTTTTATCTCCAAGTAAGGCAGTTCATCAGGCCTTACAGGAGGGAAACGAGGGTCCCTCGTAGCGGCGCTTATGGCGTTCTGTATTACCTCCATGGCCACATTGGGCTGAGTTGGCTCAATTGTACCTATGCATCCGCGTAGCTCTCCATGCTTATGGATAGAGACGAAAACCCCTGCCCTCTCCTTCATTTCGGGGGTTAACTCCTTCGGAGGCTCTATGACCTTTCCCTCTTTTACGTAAGTTTCAATCGTCTTACGGGCAAGCTCTACCAGAGGGTGAGCCATTTCACCCCTCCTTGAAATGACCTACAAGCCTCTCGTAAGTTTGCTCCAGAAGCTCAGGGATGATTTTAGTTTCGGCCATTATTGGCATGAAATTGGTATCACCACCCCAGCGGGGGACGATGTGAAGGTGAACGTGGTCCTCTATCCCTGCTCCGGCTACCTTGCCGATATTTATCCCGATGTTGAACCCCTCGGGGTTAAGGGCGCGGCGCAGGGCCTCTATCCCTTTAACGGTAAGCTTGATGAAGTCCAAAAGCTCTTCCTCATCCAAATCCTCAAGGCTTGGGACATGCCTGAAAGGGACTACCATCAAATGGCCGCTGTTGTAAGGGTATAGGTTCAGCATTATGCAACCCTTAAGGCCTCTGTAGAGGATGTAATTTTCCCGATCCTTGTTATCGGCAATTTTCTCGCAAAGGACACAGTTCTGGGGCTTAGGGGAAAGGATGTACTTTATCCTCCACGGACGCCAAAGTCTCTTCATGAGCTCTTCTCCTGTTTTTGAATGGAAAGGTAATAAGCAGCCCAAGCTTCATCTATGAGCTCTTTCGTAAGGCGAGGTTGCCTGTTGGTGTAGCGGGCAATGGATACAAGCTGGTCCAAAAGGTCCCGAGGGTGACAAGCCCTAAGGGGCACTTTCTGCTTTACGTAGTATTCCCGCAGCAGGTAAACTAAAGCGCTCTCGTCGTAGGGGATACCTCTAGCCTCGCACTCCTTGCGGAATATGAGGCGATATTCGTCAAAAGTCGGGTTCCTCACTTCGACTTTGTGCCTTATCCTCCGCAGGAAAGCTTCATCCACAAGCCGGGCGGGGGGGAGGTTCGTGGAGAAAACTACGAAGACCTCAAACGGTATTTCTATTTTGAGGCCGGTGTGGAGTGTTAAGTAATCCACCCTCTTTTCCAGAGGGACAATCCAGCGGTTGAGTATATCTTGAGGGCGAGCTTGCTGCCGACCGAAGTCGTCAATTAGGAGCATGCCACCATTGGCCTTCATCTGAATAGGAGCTTCGTAGTAGCGGGTGATTTCATTGTAAATTAGGTCAAGGTTCTCCAGGGTCAATTCCCCTCCCACGGCTATGAAGGGCCTGTGGACCAAAAGCCAGCGCCGGTCATACTGAATTATGGCCTCAGCCCCCTGGACTACCGGCTTGTGGTTTAGGTTGTCATAGACTTTGATGATGTGTCCATTCACTTCTACAGCGTAGGGTATAAAGATGGAGTGCTGGGAGATGAGCTTACCGATAGCTTCGGATATCGCCGTTTTGCCATTGCCAGGGGGCCCATAAATGAAGAGGGAATGGCCCATGGTTACAGCCGGCCCAATCTGGCTTAAGATGTCCTCCCCTAATACCAAGTGGGATAAAGCCTTCCTCAAGTTCTCGGGAGTTATGGACAAAGCGGAAAGGGGTTGAGCTTTCATCGCTCTCCTGTAATCCTCTAAAGTGACAGGAGCCGGCCCAATGTATTGGGAGCGCTCCATTGCCTCCTTCGCTTTTTCCGTCCCTTTATCGGTCAAGGTGTACTCAAAGGCGTGCTCACTTACTGTTTTACTGCCCCTTACCTCACAGAGGTGCTCTCGCCTCATTAATTCCAGGATTTTATCCATAACTCCAGCAAAGGGGAGGGCAAGAGCATTTGCTATCTGGGCGCCGGTCATAAAGCCTTCAAGGTAAAGCGTTTTCAGGATGAGGTCAAGCAAAAGGCCCAGATTAAGCCCCGTATCCTTTATGGAACGGGGAGGGGGAGGGAAAAAAGCGAATCCCGCAACTTCCTCCATGGTCCTCCTTACATAAAAGCCTTATTTGGCGAAGCCAAGTATACCACACAAGGTCTTAAACTGCAAGCAATCACAATTGGCGAGCATTTTCCTGCCGGATTACGGAAAGAATGACCAAGCCGAAACTCCCAGCTTTAAGTATAGCCACAAGCCAGCAACTGCTTGTCAACCCCAGGGGTGGCAGAAGCCCCACCGAAAACACCACTGAGCCAATGAAGGCCCCAAAAAGGTCCGCCCCGTACATGATACCAGCAGCCTGGCTTACCTTCCGCCCCCGAGAGTAAACCTTACTGGCCAGAGGAAATTCCACCCCTACCATGAAGCCACCCAAAGCGTTCAGCATTAGTAACAGCGGCGTGCTGGCTATGCCTCCCCAGCGGTAGATAGTCAGAAGGAGCAGGGGGAAAGAAAGCCAAAGGCCTACCAGCCCGCCTTCAATCGCCATAATCTTATTCCACTCACCACCCTCTTCCGTCCTCTTGCTCATGAACCAACCACCAAGGCTCAGGCCAGCCATGAATGCAGCTACTAGCAGAGCTATCTCCCGGTAGATGTAGCCGTAGAATATCTGGAAGGCGAAAATGATTGCCAAATCGTAGCACATCCCCCCGAACCCTGTGGAGGCCACTACTACAGGCATTATCCCTGGGGCTTTCAACCTCCCCAGGCCAATGAGGATGCCAAGGATTGATGCAAGGATTAGGATGAAAGAGGCCAAGTGCCAGAAGCGCAGGCCGGAAAGGAGGTCAAAATACCTCCCGAAGGCAGGGGCGAACATTTCGTTCCAGAAAGAAAGCCCATAAAGAAGCCCAAGTGGCTTCAGATCGGTGTTTGATGGGGCTTTGCTTCCGGCCAGCTCCCCTTTGAACCACGAAAGCCTGGCCGGCTCAAACCGCAGCCTTATGTACCTATCCTGAACTATGGTGTCCTGAAGGGGACGCTCCCCAGCACGCTTCACCAACTCCTCAACCCCGATTTCCTCAAAATTAACCCCCCAAGAAGTTAGCCAAAGGTTGACCCCATCCCCGGGTATGGCGAAAACGTAAGGGAAGGCTTCCTTTAGAGTGGAGTAAAGGGAAAAATTGAGGTTGCGCATTGCCGGACTTAAGTAAGTGAGGGAACCAGGGGCCATCAGCACCAAGACCCCATCTTCATCCAGAATCCTCCGGGCCAGGGAGAAAAATTCACGGGTGTAAAAGCGATTTAGCTGAAGGGTTGAAGGGTAAGGGAGATTAACGATGATTAAGTTGTAGGTCGGTGGATTCTTTTCAAGGGCCTTTTCCCGCACGAGCAAACGGCCATCAACGTAGTATACGTGTACCACTGGGTTACCCAGCTCTTCTTCGGCTAATGGGATGTGAAGAGAACGCAAGGCCTTCAATAGGAGGGGGTCAATTTCAGCGTAATCAATCCTCTCCCAAGGGTATCTGAGTAATTCCCGGATAAGTCCCCCAGCCCCGCCGCTGACAATTAGGCAACGCTTGGTCTCTCGGACGAATAGTAAAGGGATGTGAGCCACGTCCTGGACAAAGTTCAAGTCCGGGAAAGGCGCAGTAATTATGGGTATGCCATTGGAAAAGAGGGTATATTGCTCGCCCAATCGGACGATGGCTACATTGCCGTAAACCGAGTTCCCATAGAAAGCCAGCTCATACCCTCGCCACTGAATCCCAGTTGCAAAGCGCTCCAAGGCTCCTTCCAGGCCTGGGGAGAGAAAAGCCAAGTTAACCAACAAAAGGGCTATGATGAGTGGCCAAGCCCTTTTCCCAACGCCAGCGCTCAAGGAAAGGGCTGAAATCAGGTTGAGGGCCACAATGACCAAGACGGTGCGGAAGGAGGGGAAAGAGGAGAAAAGAGAGGTGAAAATGATGCCACCGGCTATACCTCCCACCGCCTCTAAAACATAGACCTGGCCAATTGCAGGGATGCCTTTACCTGTATAGCGGGTAAAAGTTTCGGAGGCAGCCGTGAACATTGCGCCATCTATTACCCCTATCGGCAGTAGGATAAAGAAGGAGGCGAGCGAAATGGTCCATAGGCTAAGGCCCTGGCCTGGCACAACTCCGAGGATGGTCCGGATGGAGAAAGCCAAGAGCAGAGATAAGGGCAGAGCCAGAGCCAGAAGGACTTGCAAAGAGGGGTAGAGAAGCGGACCACTGAAGCGAAGGAGGAAGCGAGCCATGGCTATGCTTCCGAGCGCTTCCAGGATGAGCCAGCAACCTAAAACAAGGCCGATGGATAGCTCATTCCCTAAGAAGGCCACCATCAGCTCTCGGACCATGATGGCCTGGGTTATGGTAAAAGTGAAGCCCATAAGGAGGAAAGCCAAGCGGAACTTCATTGGGAAAGCTCTCCCACGATAACCAGCCGGTGGGTATCAATCCGATAAGGATAGCAAGTTATCAAGGTCACGATGGGGGTGGTAGTGGGAGCCATAACGCTTACATCGGTTGGCTCCACTATCTTCTTGGCCTTCACGATGTATCTATATGGAACCTCGCCAGCGTAAACTATAATCTCATCTCCCAAGTCCAGCTTATCCAAATCCCTGAAGACCTCCCCGAAGATATCGTTGTGCCCCGAGAGCACCATATTCCCCCTCTCGCCGGGGTTAGCTGAGCCGATGTGGTGTCCAACCCCTCGTTTCAACTCTTCCCATCCGTCCCCTTCTACTATTGGGGCATCAACTCCTATGGCTGGGATTACGATGCGAGTGGGGGCACCAGGCTTGGGAGTGGGGATAGCTATAGGCGGGGCTGGTTTCACCTTGTCTCTATACTGAGTAGGCAAATCTCCCGATGGCTGTGGTGGTCTGCCAGGCAGGATTACAACATCAATTACTGGGGTTGGAGTAGGGGTGGCTCCCCCTAAGATTTGGGCTGCCTCTCTGTTCAAGGAATGGATATTGATGAACGATAAAGTCACCACTGCCAGCAAAGCAATCATGGCGATAATTTCCAGGGAAAGGAGGAAGTTTTCTTGCCAACGCTTAAGCTTTCTGGGCCTGGGCTCCAAACTGGACAAAGTCTCATAATTCAAACCGCCTTTAGGAAGTGCACGTCCTTCTGCCGCTAAGCGTTCCCTCTGTTTAGCCCTGGCCTCCATCTTCTTTAGGAGGAGGATCCGTTCCAATTCTTCAATTGAGAGCTCATCAACAGCCCTTTTATCCCCCATCCTTGCCTCCGGATTAATTATAAGCCCCTGCGAAAGCATGGGCAAATGGACTCAATAGTCAGAAAGGATACCTGGCAGAAATTTAGGGCGGCGGAGGCTGAACTTGATTGAAAACTGTGGGTAGAGGGGGCTGCGTCCCATCCCAGGGGGCTTAGGGAATGTG
>CAYOIS010000067.1:0-6265 GCA_964404055.1 uncultured Anaerolineae bacterium
TGAGAGGAGAGGGATTGCTGAGCTGATTCAAGGGAGCGGTTGTCTCCCCCGCGGGTGTTACTACAGTGTCATTGTGAGAGGGGGCTACCAAAGGAGGCTTAAATGAAGAAAAACCCCTTTGCCTGGTTTATTACATTGGGCTTATTCGGACTTTTCTTCTTTTGGGGGTGGCGAATTTACAACGTTTTTCACATCATCCCAACTCACCCTGACGTTTTGGAAGTGCTATGGGGGGTAGAATGGTATCATAAAGCGCTCTTGGCGAAAAACTTTCCCCCCTTCTCCATTCATGTAATTTTCCATCCCCTTGAATGGCAATCAAATACTTTGGCCCATACTCCTTTCCTCTTCGTGCTGGCTTTGCCTCTTTTTGAAGTAGGGGGAGCAGCTTTTGCCTATAATGCTTTAACCATTTCGGCGATATTGATAACATTTTATGGAACATTTCTGTTTGTCAAAAGATTTGCCCCCAATTTTATTGCCACTTGTGCTGCTTTAATTTTTACCTTTGGGGGAATCACTTGGGCCTCAGTAGGTTCCCACTTGCACTTATTGTGCGCCTTTAGTTTCCTGCCTTGGCTTGCTTTAACCATAGAACTGCTTAAGCTTTCCGAATCTAAGAATTTAAAAATACTGGGCGGCATTTTTTGGGGGTTAATGATCGACTCCTCTTTGTATGGATTATTCATTGGAAGCATGGCTTTTGCCCTCTTGGGAGGCCGCCTTTTCCGTCCAAGATGGATTAAAAACGTCCTCATCATCGCTTCCATAGCTTTTCTTACTTCCAGTCCCGTGACCTTACCATACTGGCTGGGAATGCACAGGACTTCCGTTCACTACTACGGCATTGAACACAACTTATATTGGGGGGCAAGCTTAAATTCTCTCTTCAGCCCTTCCTTTAGCCATCCTTTACCCCAAATACAGAAGCTCGCCTCTTCAATCTACAAAGGGCCTCGCGATGAGTCTGGTATGGCCAATTTGGGAATTATAACCTGGCTTTTGGCTTTTATAGGCGTGATTTTGGCTTTGAAATCAAGGACAAACCACTGGGGCCTGGTCTTTTTGTCTGCTTGCGGTGTAATCTTGAGCATGGGTTTGTTGCTTAAATGGGACAACGAGCCAGTAAAATCGCCCATTTTTTACCCCTTGCTTAAATTGATATGGGCAATTGGGTATGCCCTTAAGCCGGAGGTGTTCCGTTCCCCTAACCCACTTCCTTCCTTTGAAGGAGGGATACCTTTGCCAAGCCTTCTTTTAATAGCCATAGTGCCTTTTTGGGAAATTGCTCGTACTGTATCCCGTTACGCTGGTGTGGGTTCACTGGGGTTGGTAACCTTAGGCTCAATTGCTCTCAAACATTTACCTAAATTCGGGCGTTACCTTTTGCTTATAATGTGGCTAATTGAAACCTTGCCTCCTCCGATAAATGGGGTCCGTACACCTTATGAGCTTCATCCGGCGTATAAATGGTTGGCCGAAAAGGAGCTACAACCAGGCGAAGGAATTGTAGACATGGTCTACCCAAGTGTGTTAATAGGACCGGAAGTATTATGGGCCGCGTGGTTGCACGGGAAACCAACAGCCTCAGGAGCCGGTTCTTACTGGCCTGAACATTCCTATAAGCTTTGGGCTTACTTCATCCAAAACGATTTATCCAACCCTGATGTTTGGCTTATTCTCCGCCAATACCGCATTCGCTACCTCTTCCTTCACATGCGTGGGGAGGGGGAGCGAAGGATGTGGGAACTTATATCCAGCAATCCTTCCTTCCGGCCAGTTCGCTGCTTTGATTCCGGAGGAGTTTCTTATCCTTGGGGTTACGAGATTTGCGTGGCGGAAGTCATGGAGTTGGATGACCCTATGAACGTGATTAGGGAGGAAGGGTGGAGCGGGAAAGAGGCGTGGGGGATTTGGGCTGAGGGCTACAAATCAAGGGTGACCTGGCTAGCTACTTCCCGGCAGAATCATCTGCTTCACATAGAGGCTTTCCCTCTCTGCATCTCAGGCGAACATCAGGGTATGCGCGTTAAGGTTAATGGTTATCACTTGTTTGAGCATTTGTGGGGAGATTGCGAGCTTTGGGATGGTAAGATTACAATACCTGCTTCTTTAGTTAAAAAAGGCCTAAATGAGATAACGTTTGAGTTCAAATACGCTATGAGCCCGGCAGAAATTACCTATGGGCAAAACCCTGACCCACGCAAATTGGCGGCCGGGTTTAAGAAGTTAAGGATAGAGCCAACGGATTGAATTTTGGCTTCGGCTAAGGCATCATTGGGACCTGGGTTAAAAGTTTGCCCCTTATGCGTTCAAAGATTTCGTCAAGGCTTCGGCCGGTTATGGTTAAGCCATGGTTTTTAAGGCCGACGACCGCCCGCGTTGGGTCTTCAGCTTTCTTGAGGGCATTCACTACTTCCTCAGCGAGCTCCCGTGTCCCGCAGGGGTAGTTCTGGCGAGTGGGGATAACCCCTTCCATCCAAGCGTGGGCGTGCACTATGGCCCCTACTTCGGGGAAGTTTGAGTAAATTAGGTAGTGCTCAATAGCATCAACTGATGCCCTAACCTTTGGGTCATAATCGGGTGGGACGCTTACCAAAATGGTGTGTTTTTCTGGATTGAAGCCTTTTATTAGCACGATGTCCTTCCCTATTTTGGAGAGCTTCGCTTTGTTAACCCCTCTGGCTGTCATCCAGAAAGTGGTTTCGCCGAGCTCTGGGATGTTTTCCCTTGCACTCAGGTTTCCGTAGCTCAGGCCCGTTATCCCGTAGAGCAAGTAGACGTGCCGCAAATCTCGCTCCGAAAGGAGTTCGTGGATTGGGAAGGGGGCTGGCAAAATCCCCATTTCGTCCATCTCTTTGCCGTAACGGATGAGCTTTTCCGTAATAGGGGTCCCATTCCAATAAGCCGGGGGAAGATCAGGAGTTATCTCGTTCTCAATCACTAAGACTGAGCAGGCTAATGGCATTAGGTGGCTGTAAACTTCTTCTGGGTCCCAGGGGACTTTGTAGAAACCAGCTTCTAAGGTGGTAAAGTAGATGTCGACGCTTTCGCCTTTTACGTGGGCGTAAAGCACAAGGTTTGATAGGCTTCGGACAAGGACTGTATAAGCAGCACGGTGGGCATTTTCCGGCAGCTCCTCCACCACGGCCAAGCTTGCTACAAATACGCCCTTAGATTTGCGACGGTAAGGCTTAGGCTCTTGTGCATCCGTAAGGTTGAGGATTAAGTTAACTTCGGGGTCATCCTCATCGGATAGGATGTGCCCTTTTGATTGGAGCAAAGCAACGATTTTCTCCGCTAAAGCATCCCGAACTGGCTGCTTATCCCTGGCTACTACTGCAAACTTCATCGCTCCCTCCTCGCTTTTTGTTCAAAAGCTATAAACACTTGGAGGGTCTTCGGAGTTACGGTATAATAAGCCACAAAATCTGTGGAGGGGGAAAATGCGCCGATTCAATGCTCGCATTCTGGAGTATTCAAACGCCGAAGAGCTAAAGAAAGAGCTGGAGAAAGTCAAAGTTGATTGGGAAGGCCTCCAGGTGATGCTTCCCAAAGGCTTTTTCCGGGCTGTGAAGCTGGAGGGGGTCAATTACGAAGCTGCTCATATCCTAAAGCAAGAAATGCTCAGGCTCGGAGGAGAGGGGGCCATATCGGCAGCAGTTTACTTCGGTGCTGCTTCTCCGACCGATGTCATCCTTATGGGCACATTGGCTCAGCTTGAAGCCTTGATTACCTCCTTGCGTCAGTTCCCCGATGATACTCTTAAGGCCATAGCTCAGGAGGTTGAGGAGGCTCTAAAGAATTACCAAAGGGCAAACCTCAAGCCGATGCAGATTGGCAATAGGACTTTTGTCTGGGGCGCGCGAACTTACATCATGGGGATAATAAACGTGACTCCGGATTCATTTTCCGGGGACGGCTTGGCCGGAAATGTGGAGGAAGCCGTCGCTCAGGCCATCCGCTTTGTAGAAGAAGGGGCCGATATTTTGGACATAGGGGGCGAGTCAACCCGACCTGGCTCTCAGCCAATTTCGGAAGAAGAGGAGCTAAGCCGGGTAATGCCGGTCCTCAAGCGTTTGGTCAAAGAAGTAGATGTGCCCATTTCCATTGACACTTACAAAGCCCGTGTAGCCCGAGAAGCCATTGAAGCCGGAGCAAGCATGGTAAACGATGTCTGGGGTTTGAGGATGGACCCCGATATGGCTAAGGTTGTGGCTGAATACGATGTTCCGGTGGTGGTGATGCATAACCGTTCTAATCCCAAGAATGCCGTTCAAGAGGCGCGCCTTGGCGGCCGATACGTGGGGATAGAATACCAAGACCTCATGGCTGATATCGTTCGGGAGTTGGAGTACAGTATAGGCCTTGCCCTGGATGCCGGCGTGGACTTTGAGAAAATCATAGTGGACCCAGGGATAGGCTTTGGTAAGACGGTGGAGCAGAATTTGGAAATACTTAGGCGGCTTGGGGAACTTAAGGTTTTGGGGAGGCCTATACTCCTTGGGACTTCCAGGAAATCAGTCATAGGGTACGTTTTGAACCTTCCCCCAAACGAGAGGGTTGAGGGGACCGCGGCTACAGTCGCTCTTGGGATAGCCGCCGGAGCTGATATTGTCAGGGTACACGATGTCAAAGCGATGGCGCGTGTAGCTAAAATGGCCGATGCCATAGTTAGAGGAGCCTTTCGTGAAAGTTAAAGGGGCGATATTAGCCCTGGCTATAGGCTTAGTCATAATTGTCCTTCCGATAAAATGGTCTTTTGTTCTTCTAAGCACGGCGACGCTTGCACTGGTGGCTTTCCTTCGGCCTTTTACAGCTTTCCCTTTGCTTGCCTTGAGCATACCTTTAGGCTCTATACGCGAAATCGGCATAGGGCCGGCCAGGGTTGGGTTGACTGAATTGGCGGTGGTGTTAGTGGCGAGTGTTTGGCTGGCAAGGAAGCTTGTCCTCAGGGAAGAATGGCGTGGTTTCGGTTCAATCTTTATCCCCTTCCTTGCCCTCTACGGAGCAATGCTGGTTTCAGTTCTCCAGGCTTCCTCTTTGGAGCATTCTTTGAAGGAGCTCCTTAAATGGGGCGAAGTTCTCCTCCTTTACCTAATCCTTCGCACAAGCTTGGGAGAAAAAGAAATCCCCTGGGTTATAGGTGGACTTCTTCTGGCAGGGTTAGTGGAAGGTTTAGTTGGGGTCTATCAATTTTTCACTCGGGCCGGCCCTGAGCATTTTGTGGTTATGGGTAGATTCATGAGGGCTTATGGGCACTTTATGCAGCCAAATCCTTTCGGTGGGTATATGGGGCTTGTTGTGCCTTTAGCTTTGGCCTTAGGGCTTGGGCTTTTCTCAGATGGCGAAATTCCCTGGCGTTTGCGCTTGGGTTTAGCTTTATCCTGCCTTAGCTTAGCGCTATTAACGGGGATGGCTTTGGTTATGAGTTGGTCAAGAGGGGCTTGGCTTGGGGCAACGGCAGCAGTGGCATGCGTGGTTATGCTTGTGGATAAGAGGATTGCTTTAGCTTTGGGGATTTTGGCGTTGGCTTTGATTTTATTGGTCAGGCTTCCGCTGCAACCTTTCTTAGCGAGGTTTCAGGAGCTGACTATTTGGCCCGGTCGGGAGGATTTGCGGACGATTGAAATAACCGATGAGAATTATGCCGTTGTGGAAAGGCTGGCCCATTGGGATGCGGCGATTAGGATGTGGGGGGACCATTTGTGGTTTGGGGTGGGGATAGGCAATTATGAGCCTGTTTACTCCGCTTATGCTTTGCCTCGCTGGCCTGAGCCTCTGGGCCATGCCCACAATTACTATTTGAACATCGCCGCCGAGACAGGCCTTTTAGGCCTTGGGGCTTATCTTTTGTTTTGGGGATGGGTTTTCTTTCAAGCCTTTAAGGGCATTTATTCCCAAGTGGGGTGGAAGAGGGCTCTACTCATAGGAGCGGTTGGGAGTTTTGTCCACCTCACGGTCCACAATTTCTTCGATAATCTCTACGTTCACGGGATGTATCTCCACGTAGCAGCACTTTTGGGTCTCGTTTCAGTGTTGCGGGATTTAGACGCTGGGAGATAGGCTTGGTGTCCTTTTGCCAAGGGGCTTCGCTCCCTCCCCTCTTTACCCCTCACAAGGGGGTTCCCACCCCAGTTCGCTGAGGGTTTATCAGCGTTTCGGGCCCCATTCGTGGGCGGGGTTGCTAATGTAGTCTAATTGCCCCCTTTTGCTTTGCTTTACAGGATGGCTTATAATTACCTCAAGGGGTCAGCGATGAAGG
>CAYOIS010000067.1:6365-10474 GCA_964404055.1 uncultured Anaerolineae bacterium
GTCAGCGATGAAGGAAAAGACAGTCTATGTTTGCCAAAATTGTGGGGCTTCTTTCCCGAAGTGGGCAGGCAGGTGCCCTCAGTGCGGGGAATGGAATACTTTAGTGGAAAAAGTTGTGGAAATCCGTAAAACTTCCCCCCGCACCCTCATAACCCCAACCTCTGAGCCAGTCCCAATAACCGCTGTCCCTTCTGAGGATGTCTCCAGGATAGAAATTCCAATGCTGGAACTGAACCGGGTGCTTGGAGGAGGCATTGTCCCTGGCTCCGTAATCTTGATAGCAGGTGAACCAGGCATAGGCAAGTCCACTTTGCTCTTGCAGCTTGCCTCTATGCTCGCTCGCGAGAGCTCTCGCCCAGTCCTCTATGTATCAGGAGAAGAGTCTGTTCGCCAGATTAAGATGAGGGCGGCCCGACTTGATGTGCGGGAGGAAAACCTCTACATCTTGGCCGAGACTTCTTTGGAGCAAATCCTCAACCACATTGAACGCATGGAGCCTTTCGTTGTGGTGGTGGATTCAATCCAGGCCATTTATTCTGAATACCTGGAATCAACCCCGGGGAGCATAGTGCAAGTTAGGGAGTGCGCCTACGCTTTCTTGAAAATGGCCAAGGCTACCGGAACTCCGGTCTTTCTGGTTGGCCATGTGACTAAGGCCGGGGATATAGCGGGGCCTAAAGTCCTTGAGCATGCCGTTGATGCCGTCCTCTACCTTGAGGGTGACCCCTTCCACGCTTACAGAATCCTCAGAAGTGTCAAGAACCGCTTCGGGGCTACCTCGGAAGTTGGGGTTTTTGAGATGGAGGAGCAGGGCCTTAGGGAGGTTCCCAACCCCTCGGAAATATTCCTGGCCGAAAGGGTCCCCAATGCTTCAGGGTCGGCCATTGCGGTAACTATGGAAGGCTCCAGGCCTCTTTTGGTGGAAATCCAGGCCCTTACTTCCCCCACAAGTTTTGCCATCCCTCGCCGGACGGCTAACGGGATTGACCTCAGCCGGCTGCTTCTGCTAATCGCAGTCCTCACCAAAAGGGTTGGGTTGCACCTTTCTGACCAGGATGTGTTCGTGAATGTGGTGGGGGGTATAAAGATAAAGGAGCCAGCGGTGGATTTAGCTGTGGCGGTAGCGATTGCCTCGGGCTTCCGCAATGTGCCCGTAGCCGCCGATTTGGCGATAGTCGGGGAGATAGGGCTTGTTGGGGAACTGAGGGGGGTGAGGCAAATGACCCAGCGTTTGGCCGAAGCGGCCAGGCTTGGCTTCAAGAAATGCCTTGTCCCCTCTGGTTCAGTCAAGGCGGGCCAGAGGACTTTTGACGGGATGGAAGTGGTGCCTGTCCGCTCCTTGGAAGAAGCCCTTGACATAGCCCTTATACGGTGAGGTCATTATGCTTCCTTTAGCTCACGTGGGGTTAACCCTGGCCTCGTTCGGCCTCCTGCACAAGAAAGGGTTAATCAAAGGCCGGCTCAGGTATGCAAAATTAGCTTTAGCTTCCATCTTGCCTGACCTAATTGATAAACCCTTGGCGATTTTCGCCTTCCCTGAATCCAAATCCGCCCTCCTTTTTTCCCACACTTTAATCCTGCACCTTGCCGTTTGGGCCTGGACTGCCCTTAAGAACAAACTTCTTTGGCCCTACGCTTTGGCCTTCAGTGGTCATCTCCTACTGGATAGGATATGGGAATTTCCTCAGACCTTTCTTTTTCCGTTCAAAGGCTGGAGCTTCCACAAGTGGCGGGATGTGGGTTCTCCCCAGGCTTTCGGAAGGGCTTACTTTGAAGTTATGGGTGAACATCCTGAACTATTGGTTGGGGAAGTTTTAGGGTTTATGGCCCTTTTGTGGTTCTGCCGTGAGAAAGTCAAGGGCAAGGTATGAGGGTGATTGCTGGGGAAGCTGGGGGGATAAAGCTGCTTTCCGTCCCAGGAAGGAAGACCCGCCCTATAACTGATAGGGTAAAGGCTGCCCTTTTTGACATTCTGGGGGGCAAGGTGGAAGGAGCTTTGTTTTTAGACCTTTTTGCTGGAACCGGGAGCGTGGGCATAGAGGCCTTAAGCCGGGGCGCATTAAAAGCGACTTTTGTGGAAAAAGATCCGGCCGTAATCAGGGTTTTGCGGGAGAACTTGCGCCGGACAGGCCTTGAAGCACGCGCTGAAGTAGTGCAGGACGATGTCTTCAGGTTCTTGAAAAAGGAGCCGGCGGAGTTATATGACATTATCTACTTGGCTCCGCCCCAATATCTTGGCCTTTGGGCCAAAACGCTTTTAGCCTTGGACAGGGTCAATTTCCTTTCCACCGAAGGCTTAGTGGTAGCGCAAATCTTTCCCAAAGAGTACGAAGAATTGCCTCTTGGGACTTTGGAGTTAAGGGAAAAACGCCTCTACGGAAGCACCCTCCTTTGCTTTTACGGCCGCAAGCCGATGTATAATTAGTTTGGGAGGTGCACTATGGAGATGGCTCGCCTTAGGGCTAAGGTTCACGGGATAGTACAAGGGGTAAACTTCCGCTACTACACCCGCCTTAAGGCTCAGGAGTTGGGGATAAAGGGCTGGGTGCGCAATAACCCTGATGGAACCGTAGAAGTAGATGCCGAAGGGGAGAAAGAGGCTTTGAGCAGGCTTTTGGAGTTCCTGCACCGAGGCCCACCCAGCGCTGTGGTCACTAAAGTAGAGGCAGAGTGGCTTCCCTTCCAAGGCCTTTACGACTCCTTCAAGGTGCGCTTTTGATGAGACAGAACATAGAGCGCATTGCCTGGGTTATCCTCATAACCTCTTTCCTAATCTTCTGCCTCTTAGCGGTGGGGATACCTCTTTCCATCCGCTGGTACATAATAAATGCCACCATTTCTCACGAGGCGGCCATTACAGTGGTGGGAAGCGCCATCTTTGTGAGGGAATCGCCCTATGCTGAACCGTTAGGGGTAGCTGAAAGCCGAAAGGTAAAGGAGGGAAGTTCAATAGAGGCCCCTGATGAGTCTTCCAGGGCAATCATGACCTTTTTTGACGGAAGCATGGCCATAATTTACGGCAAAGCCCGGGTTAAAGCTGACACAATGCGTTCCCCCCGTTTCCCTTGGAGCCCTAAGCCTCACCTCATAAGGGTAAAAGTTGAAGAAGGGAGAGTCCGTTTCGTGGTAATCTCACATCAAGATAGGCCTCTCTATTTTGAAGTTGTGACTCCGCACACTTCGGTCCTCTTCAAAGAAGGAAGCTATTCGGTAGAGGTGGTGGGCAGAAGTACCGAGATAGCGGTAAGGGATGGCAAGGCTCTGATAGGGTCGGGTGAAGAGTTAGTAACTTTGTTCAAGGGGCAGCGTACAATCGTTGAAGAGGGCAAACCTCCTGTGCCTCCTCTGCCGGCTGCTCATAATCTAATTAAAAATGGCGACTTCAATGAACCGCTCCTCCCCTACTGGCAGGTAGTACTTTACAAAAATGACCCCAACATTCGGGACGGGGAGGTTTCGGTTGTAGAGGAGAAGGGGCGCAAAGTGCTGCGTTTCTACCGCTATGGAGAGGACGGAATCCACACCGAAACCGGGGTCCTTCAGATGATAGGGAAAGATGTGCGGGATTATGAATATTTGAACTTGCGTTTTGACGTCAAAATCCTTTACCAAAGTCTGCCGGGAGGAGGGTACCTGAGCTCTGAATTCCCCTTGATGGTTCGGCTTAATTACAAAGACGTTTACGGCTTTGACCGCTTCTGGGTGCACGGTTTTTACATAGTTGAGCCCGACCCTAACCTCAAGTGGCCGATTCTGAACGGGGAAAAGATACCGGCCGGGGTTTGGTATCCTTATGAGACGAGGAACCTCATGGAGCTTCTTAAGGACACTCGCCCGGCTTACATTATTTCCATTCAGATTTATGCCTCGGGGTGGAATTACGAAAGTTACGTTGCAGAAGTAGGGCTAATTGGCCAGTGAATTGCTTCGGGCTTGCCTTTAAGCCAATTTTGGTGAGCACTTTTGGAATTTTTGGACACTACTTTACCCCCTTTCCTTTGGGTCAAGGCCTTGTGTGGCTATCACATGCCGTCCACTTATAACGAGGCAAATGGTATTGGCTAATTTGAAATTTGTCCACAAACTCTTTATAGAGTAGGCCCCTCCCC
>CAYOIS010000068.1:0-10444 GCA_964404055.1 uncultured Anaerolineae bacterium
CTCGTGGTTGAACAATATCCCGGAGCAGGCGAAGATCCCGTAGCTTTCCCTGTAGTTTACGGTTATCCAGTGAGCATAGAGTTTGGCTACCCCGTAAGGGCTACGGGGGTAAAAGGGGGTGTTCTCGTTCTGAGGAACCTCGCGAGCCTTTCCAAACATTTCACTGCTTGATGCTTGGTAGAATTTGATTTTAGGGTTCACAATCCTTATGGCCTCCAAGAGGCGAGTGACCCCTAAAGCTGTGACCTCGCCGGTGAAGACTGGTTGTTCAAAAGAGGTTGGCACGAAGGATTGGGCTGCCAGGTTGTAAACTTCATCGGGTTGATACTTATCCAAGATGTAGATTAGGGAGCTTTGGTCCAGAAGGTCGCCGGAAACGAGGGTGATTTTGTCCTGGATGTGGCTTATGCGCCAGAAGTTTACGGTGCTTGTACGCCTGACCATACCGATGACTTCGTAGCCTTTCTCCAGGAGAAATTCGGCCAGGTAAGAACCATCTTGGCCAGTTATTCCGGTAATTAGTGCCCTCTTCTTGCCCAATTCCCTCACCTCCCTATTAGAGGATGCTTACGGTTTTGTCTTCTTCAACTTTTTCCACCCATGGTTCATCCAGAAGCTTAAGGGCATCAGAAGCCTTGCCTTTAACCGCAAAGGCTTTGAGGAGGGAGTATTCCCTCTTTATTTCAAACCCCATTTCTCTGAGGCGAGCGCTGCACGAAGAAGGCTCGCCCTTAAAGTGGATTATGAGGTTGACTTCCTCTCCCCCTAGGCTTTGGAGTTTTTCCTTCAGCTCTTCTTCCATCCATTTTCCTCCCGACCAACTTGCTGGGGATTATATCACCCTTAACTTTAAGCCGCAAACCTTGCCGGGTGAAAGGAGTTGGTTAAGGCTTGGGCCAAGGAGGCGAAGGCGTGATTTCAGGGGTTGGTAGTATAAGGATGGGGGTGGGAGTACTGGTAGGAGTTGGGGCTGGAGTAGGAGTAAAGGTTGGGGTAAGGGTTGGAGTAGGGGTAATTGTAGGAGTCGGAGTGGGGTTAAGGATGGTGATGCGCACTCTGGCCTCCCAGTAGTTTCCTTGGTGGTCAAAAGCTCTAACTCTTAGAGTGTAAAGGCCGTTTTCCAAAAGCGAGGTGTCCCATTGGGCCAAAAGGCCACTTTCTACCATTGCCCATATCGGTCCAGCAATCGGCGCCCAGCCCAATGGGTCCGGCCCTAAGCCATACTCCACAATGTAATGGGAGAAATCGGAAACTTTGGCCGTCCCCCTTATCTCTATCAGCCCTTGGAGCGTTTGCCCTTCGCTCGGGTAGTCAATCCTAACCTCGGGGGGAAAGGTGTGAAGGTGGCAATATTCCTTTGGCGGTTGGGGGATGTTGTTTTGAATTGCCCACCATTCCCCTTCAGGAGGGTAGACTTCGTAGATGCGTTCTTCCACAAGGTTGGGAGGACAATATTCGGTGGCAAGTTTGCCAGTGAGTTTGTCTATACGGACTTTCTGGTAAAAGTCCTGGGAAGGGTCATTGGGTTCAGTGCCAGCCACAAATAGTTCAATTCTCCTTTCGGGGCAGTATTCCGAGGGTTTAGCCCCCGATTTGGCGCAGATTTCGGCTTCTACAATCCCTGGAGGGCGGAGGAAGTCCTTCGGTGGTGTGCCAGCAAGGGCTTTTTCCATGAATTCGTGCCAGATGGGTCCAGCTCCCCTTACCCCAGGTACCCTCTTAGTGGGTGAATTGTCGGCATTGCCAACCCATACCCCAACCACTAAATCCGGCGTGTAGCCTATGGTCCAACCATCGCGCCAGTCATCGGTTGTGCCGGTCTTGACTGCCGCTGGCCTTGACAGTTTTAGCACGCTGTTAGGGCCAAATGCGGGGGTCCTGGCCCAGTTATCGGCCAGTATGTGGGTTATGAGGTAAGCATGCTGAGGCGAAATGACTTGGTCGCCTGGGGGTGGGGTGTATTGCTCAAGAACCCTCCCGGCAGCGTCTTCCACCCGAAGAATCGCTACAGGCGGGACCCTTTTCCCACCGTTAGCCAAGACGGCATAGGCGGCAGTAAGCTCCAGCAGGCTCACCTCGCCCCCACCGAGGGTTATGGAAAGGCCGTAATCGGACCGAGTAAAGGAGGTGATGCCGAGGCGTCGAGCCATTTCCAGAAAGGAAGGGATTCCAACGAATTGGAGAGCTTTCACGGCCGGGATGTTGTAAGAGCTGCCCAGAGCAACCCTTACGGTGACAGGGCCGTGGAAGCGGTTATCGTAATTTGTGGGCTTGTAGCCATCGGGGAACTGGACGGGGACATCCCAGATAACGGTAGCGGGGGTCCAGCCTTTCTCAAAAGCAGCTAAGTAAGTTACCGGCTTTATGGCCGAGCCAGGCTGCCGAGGGGCCAAGGCCATGTTCACTTGACCGCTTATCTTTTCGTTGTAGAAGTCTGCACTCCCGACCATGACCAAAATTTCGCCGGTCTGGGGCTTTATAGCCACCAAGGCCCCATTGGTTACGTTCTTATCCTTGAGCTTCTCAACCCCCTCTTTAACTATCTGCTGAGCCATCTCCTGAAGGTTGAGGTCAAGCGTGGTATAGACCCTTAGGCCGGCCCTGTAGAGGGCATCGGTTCCGTAACGTTGTTCCAGAAGTTGGCGGACGTAAATCACGAAGTGAGGGGCTTTCATTTCAAAGCGAGGGGGAATAAGCTTAAGCTCTTCCTGGTAGGCTTTCTGAGCTTCCTGAGGTGTTATGTAGCCGGCTTCTACCATCAAGCGTAGGACATCGGCCTGCCGGGCCTTGGCTGCTTGGAAATTGGTGAACGGGTCGTAGCGGGCTGGGGCTTGGGGCAATCCGGCTAAGAAGGAAGCTTCGGCAAGGGTGAGTTCGGAAGCGTGCTTCCCAAAGTAAGTTTGGGCGGCAGCTTCCGCACCGTAAGCCAGGTTGCCGTAGTATATCTCGTTCAGGTAAAGCTCAAGGATGGTCTCTTTGGAATAGCGGCGGGTTATTTCCGCCGCAAGGATTGCTTCTTTTATCTTGCGCTTCAAAGTCCTCTGCGCCCTCTCCTGCGGAGGTAAGAGGAGGTTGCGGACAAGCTGTTGGGGTATAGTGCTGGCCCCCGATACTGCTTGGCCGGCCTTTATATCCTGCCATAGCGCCCTCAGGATAGCGATGGGGTCAACCCCCTGGTGCTGGAAAAAACGAGCGTCTTCGGTAGCCACAGTGGCCAATATAAGGTAAGGGGATATGGAGCTGAGAGGGACTACAGTCCGCTTCCCGCCGCCTGGGGGTATAACTTCGTAGAGGAGACGGCCTTCGCGGTCGTAAATCTTTGTGCTGGAGAAAGCTACAGCTCTTTTGGCTAACTCTTCAGGAGGGGGAAGCTGGGGAGCTACGTAAGCGTAGACAAGAACTGCTCCTGCTGCCGTAAGGGAGATGAGCAAGCCTACAGCCAAGAGCGTTAGAGTTAATAGCCAGAAGAAGAAACTGGAAAGCTTGCTTTTTTTGCGCAGCATTCTTTCCCCTTTTTAGCTACCTTACACCCGCCCCTGTCATTGCGAGCCGCCAAAAGTGGCGAAGCAATCTCCAACTATCGGTGGGAATTGCTTTAGGTAATTCGCGCCTCGCAATGACATCTTAAAACATCTCCAAGAAATGCTTCACCGTCTGCCAGAACTCCTTTATTGACGTCCGGTAAGGATGAATGCGAGTCTTTATCGTGTAGCCCTTCCAAAGTTTGTAGACAAGGCGGAAGAGGGGGTTGGGTGGGAGGCGAATCAAAAGCTTAACTAAAGGCATAAGGAAGGGCCACTCTACAACCAAGGCAAAGAGTTTGGAGAGATTCTCTATCTGCCTCTTTTCTTTCTCCCCAGAGAAACGGATTATGGAGTGGTCCCAGGCCGATGGCCCTATGTCGTCGTAGAATCCTTCCAGAAAGCCATGCTCCTTGGCATACTCCCCAAGCTCAGTCCCAGGGTAAGGCTGGTAAAGGAATACGTTGGCGTAATCTGGGCGGCAGGCTATGTTCAGCTCCAAGGTTTTAAAGTCTACTTCAAGGGAACCGCCAGGAAGCCCTATCATGTTGGTGGTAATGAGCCTGATTCCGGCCTCTTTGATTAGGCGGGCCGATTCTAAAATCTGCTCTTGGGTTATATCTCTCTTAAGTAGCGTTCTTCTCAGCTGCTCGTCCCCTGTTTCCACACCCATCCCCACGCTGTGACATCCTGCCTCTTTGAGTAGCCTTACCAGTTCCTTGTTCACCAAATTCGGCCGGACATTGCAGAAGAACGGTAGGCCTATTTCCTTAGGGTACTTTTCGGCAAATTCTTCCACCCACTTAAGGGGCCAGATGAAAAGGTCGTCCAGGAAAACCACGAAGCGCAGGGGGTATTTGCTCTTTACCCACTTCAGCTCCTCTATGACGTTGTCCACACTCCTGTGCCGTACGATTTTGCCAAGCCCGCGGTATATTTCGTTGAAGGCTTGATTGAAGCAGTAGCTGCAGCGGTAAGGGCAACCACGGCTGGAAATGAAATGCTTGAGCCCGCTTTCCCGGCTGAAAGCATCTTTGGAGTAGAAAAGCTCTCGGTCCGGGAAAGGAAGGGAATCCAAATCTTCCAAAAGAGGCCTCACACGGTTGCGGATTATCTCCCCATCCCTTTTGAACCACCAATTGGGGATTGATGTGTAATCAGAACCCCCTTCCAGAGCATTGGCCAAGTCTAACATTGCCTCTTCCCCTTCACCTATGCACACCCCGTCCACCCCTTCCTCTTCAATCACTTCGGGGAAGAAAGTGGCATGGGGGCCTCCGAAGGCCGAGAAGACCTCGCCTCCTAACGCTTCTTTTATGGCTTTGTTCAGCTCAAGGTAATAGCGATGGAGGCCAGTGTAGATTGTGTATCCGACTATCTGGGGCTTAAATTCCTTAGCCGCTTGGATTGGGTCCTGATGGGTTGAAATGACCAAGTCTACCTGGTGGCCGGCTTTCTTTAGGACGCTGGAGAGGTGCATAAGCCCCATTGGGATGTAATCGGCATGCCTTATCACGAAAAGGACTCGCATTTTCCCCTCCTCATCTTCCTCGTAATAGCCTTCGCTCTATTTCTTCCCGGCTTAAGGTAAAGAAGGCTGGCCGGCCGTGGGGGCAAGTGGAAGGAGACCAGGAGTTGAAAAAATCAGCTAAGATTTCCCGCATTTTCTCAGCACTGAGGATATCGCCCCTTTTTACCGCAGCCAGACAGGCCATCCGCATAGCCAATTTTTCCTTAATTTCTTCCTCAGTTAGCCGGCCCGCGTCCCGGATTTCCTCAACGATTTTCTCCATAAATTCGGGCAAAGGGATAGGGAAGGAGGGGAAGGGAGCAGTCCGCACAACAAAAGCTCCTCCCCCAAAGGGCTCCAATTCCAGACCAAGCTCTTCTAAAACACCCAAGTTTTCCCCCAAAAGCTCCGCTTCAGGCAAGGGAAGTTCCAAATAAAGGGGCGATTCTAAGGTGTATCGTTCCCTCCCTTCCAAAATCCTCTCAAAAAGGACTTGCTCATGGGCAGCGTGTTGGTCCACTACTACAAGCCCCTCCGGTGCCCAGGCTACAATGTAAGTATAATCGGCTTGGCCAAGGATAGAAAAAGTGGAAGTTGAGTAATCCTCTCGCTCCTCCTTTACCGCCGAAAGGTATGGGATTCCTTCAAACGGCCAAGCCCCTTGGACATATTCCTCCCTCTGAGGGAAAGTGCTTAGGGCCTCCTCCACTGCTCTCCCCAAGGCGAAGTAGACGGCTCTTTCCTGAGCCAAGCGGACCTCTGCCTTACGCGGGTGAACGTTTACGTCCACAAGGTTGGGGTCAACCTCAATCCAAACGACGGCCACCGGTCTCCTTCCGGGGGCAATTTTCCCAGAGTATGGCCTTTCCAAGGTTACGGCCAGAAGTCCAGCCCTTACGGGCCTGCCATTTATGAAGAAAAACTGCCAATCCCGCCCGCTCCTACCGATTGGGGGACGGCTTATGAAGCCTCTTACCTTGATATCCCCTCCCTCCCAGTTTATCCCCACCATTTCTGAGGCCACATCCCTGCCCAGAACTTGAGCTATCCTCTCCAAAGGCCTGGCCGCTGGAGCCATGAGGCGTTCCTTGCCGTCGCTCACGAAGCGAAAAGCAATGTTAGGGTAAGAGAGGGCATAACGTATCACGGTATTGCGGATGAGCTCAGTTTCGCGGAATGGGGATTTCAGGAATTTTCTCCGAGCTGGGACGTTGTAGAAAAGGTTGCGCACGGTAACCTGTGTCCCTTGCGGGCTGGCAGCTGTCTCAATCACCTTAGAGCCCTCTTCAGCTATGAGCCTTGCCCCTACCTCTTCCCCTCTTGCTCTGGTAAGGATTTCTACCCTGGCTACAGCGGCAATGCTGGCCAAAGCTTCCCCCCTAAAACCCAAGGTTTTTATGGCCTTTAGGTCCTCCGAAGACGAGATTTTGCTAGTAGCGAACCTTTCCAAAAGCAGGGGGACATCTTCTCGTGGTATGCCTGAGCCATTATCGGCCACGCGTATGAGGGATAGTCCGCCGTCCCTCACCTCAATGCTTATGGCCGAAGCTCCAGCATCAATGGAATTCTCCACCAGCTCCTTCACCACCGAAGCTGGCCTTTCAATGACTTCCCCTGCTGCTATGCGGGATATGACTTCTTGAGGTAAGATTTTGATGGGCATAGCTTTTGAGGAGATTATACCACAAAAGGGAGTGCAAGCAAGGAAAAGCAGCTTATGCCTTCGGAGATAGGCACTTTAGCATCCTCCCTTTACCTACGCCTAAGTCACAAGAAGTTTACCCAATCTCGTTTGCTGAGGGCCACACCTCGAAGAGACTTGTCAGCGTTTTGGGGCCCACTCATGGCGGTTTGCAGGAGCAAGCTGCCCACCCCCTCTTTTAAGTTTGCTAAGAGCACATACCCCACGCTGAGGGGCAACATCACTTCCAGCCCCAATTTAACGAAGGTTGGTGGAGGCCGACCTCTGGCCACAGGCCCAAAGAGGCCGATTTGAGTCGGCACAAAAAAGCTGGTTGCTCAAATTTAGTGGCTATGGTAAAATTTTCCCAAATCCTGTGGAGGATTCAGCCATGGTTCGTGCGGCTAAAATACTGCTTTTGGTCTTGATCCTCCTGCTTCTCGCCGGAGCTGGGTACTTCTCTCAAAAGCTTACCCTTATAGGTTGGAACTCAGTTGTGGAATATAAAAGCCAGTATTTGGCCCAGCTCCCCAGGGGAAGCAGCTCTGAACCACTCGCACTCAGGGTCATCCTCATCGTAGTAGACGGATTGCGCCTTGATGTTTCCCAGAAGCTACCCAACCTCAACGAACTCCGCAAGGATGGAGCTGACCTTGCAGTTAAGGTTGGACAACCTTCCCTTTCCTATCCAAGTTGGACAGTCATCGCCTCTGGAGCATGGCAAGAGATAAGCGGGGTCACCACCAACTGGTACAAAGGGCCGGTTCAGGCCGATAACCTCTTCAAAGTGGCAAGCGATTCAGGCTTGCCGGCAGTAGCGATAGGTTCACCAGGGTGGAAAAAGCTCTTCGGCCCATACCTCACAGAAGCTATGATAATAGAAGAGCCTCCTGAGGAAGCACCACCGGAAGAATGGGCCAAGGTAGACGAAGAAACTTATCGTTTGGCCTCTGAAGCTTTGGACAAATTCAGCTCTGGCTTTATTCTCATCCATTTTGTAGGAACTGATGCCATGGCTCACAATTTTGGAGGGGCAAGCAGGGAGCTATTGGACGAGGCACTGCGGGTAGATGGGTTCATAGGCAAGCTTGCCCAGAAGCTTGACTTTGAAAAAGACGTACTCATAGTTACAGCTGATCATGGCCACATTGACCGAGGCGGGCATGGAGGATGGGAAGAAGTAGTCCTCAAAGTCCCGCTGGTGCTAAAGGGGAAGCCGATAAGGAAAGGCCTGTACACCACGCAAACGCAGGCTGACATCGCTCCTACCGTAGCTGCTCTCTTAGGCATTCCTTACCCAATTCATTCCCAAGGCCGACCGCTCTTGGAGCTTATAGAAGCTTCAGCCGAGGTTAAAGGGCGCAAAGGATTGAATGCAGCTCTCCAATTAGCTGGCTTCTACGATGCCTACGCTAAGGCTTTGGGTTCTTCCCCCTTTGCTAGTAACGTGCTCTCCAAGTATCGTGGGAGGCTCGCCAGTGGGGAAGAAGGCTCTTTTGGGCAATTTTACCGCGAATTGAAGGCTAAGGCAGCGGCGGTTAGGGCTTCAAAGCTCTGGAGAGAAAGGCTCGTCAGGCTCCCGATTGCTTTGCTCTTAGCTTTTGTACCTCTCCTTTACCTTCTAAATTATCGCAAACGCCTTCGCTCCTTGTTTATACCTCTGGCCTTTGCCCTGCTCTACTTTGCTTTCTACAATGCCCTGTTCTTCGGGCGGGGGTATAACTGGTCGCTTTCGGCCTTCAATACCGAAGCTCAGATAAAAGCCTTCTTCAACGAACGCCTCTTAGACGCTGCGCTCTCTTTTGTATTGGCGGGGCTTCTTCTGGCCCTTTTCTCCTGGAAAAAGCCCATTTTTGAAACCTTTGAGCGAGCCGTATCTTATGCTTTCTTCACCGGCTATTGGCTTTTGCTCCAAATCTTAGCCTTCTACTGGCTCTACAATTACCGCTTCTCCTGGTACATACCAGACCTAAAGCTTGGCTTCAAGTATTACCTTGATTTGCTCCAGATGGTGCCAGTTGGATTCCTTTCCCTTGTCATAGCTCCTTTGGCGATACTCATAGGAATAGGGATAAGGCGATGGAGGAAAATTCCAGCAGAAGGAGGTAGGTGATGGCTACAGAAGCGGAAAGGGTGATATTGGCTCCCAGAAGGCTTAGGATTACGTTTGAAGTCGGCTGGTTTTTAGTAGTTTTATCCTTTTTAACCGTGCTGGCATTGGCTCAGTTCAAGCCACAGCCTTTTGGCCGCATCTTCCGCTTCCTATTGGACGGGGTAGCGGTAACGTTGGGCTTGACGGTAGTTTCCTTCGCTTTCATCCTGCTTATCGGGCTCGTAGGTGGGCTGGGCAGGCTTTCTAAGAACCCAATCATTAACGGCATCGCCACCCTTTATGTGGAAATAATCCGGGGAATACCCCTAATGGTGCAGCTGCTTTACATCTGGTTTGCCTTGCCCCAGCTATTAGATTTAATCGGATACAAGCTCAAAGGAATCTCAGTGCTGGCCGGGGTAGGGCAATTGTTTATAGACCTCAAACTTTCGCCCTTTGTTGCTGCCGTTACGGGCTTATCAATATGCTACGGCGCCTACATGAGCGAGATTTTCCGGGCTGGGATTGAATCCATTCCCAAAGGCCAAATGGAAGCAGCTCGCTCCCTGGGGATGAGCTACTTTCAAGCCATGCGTTATGTCATATTGCCCCAAGCCTTTCGGGTTATCCTCCCCCCGGTAGGGAATGAGTTTGTAGCCCTTTTGAAGGACTCTTCCCTGGTCTCGGTTTTGGCCGTTTCGGACCTAACCAGGAGGGGGAGGGAGTACATGGCCCGCACATTTGAGAGCCTAGAAACATGGACCATGGTTGCCCTCATTTACCTCTTCCTCACCCTTTTCTTCTCCAGACTGGTGCGGATTATGGAGAGTAGGGTGGCATTTGAGGTGAAATGAGAGGTAGGGAAGATGAGCGATGAGATAATCCGGATTGAACACCTTTACAAGCGTTTTGGCCACGTAGTAGCTCTGGACGATGTAAGCCTCTCAGTCAAGAGGGGGGAAGTTGTGGTGATAATAGGGCCGAGCGGGGCTGGAAAATCCACCCTCTTAAGGTGCATAAACCACTTGGAGAAACCAGACCGCGGCACCATAATCGTAGACGGGATACCTCTAACTCACGAGAAAACTAACATCAACAAAATCCGAGCTGAAGTGGGGATGGTTTTCCAGCAGTTCAACTTGTTCCCCCACCTTACGGCTTTGGAAAACATAACTTTGGCCCAGATAGTAGTTAGGAAGCGCTCCCGCCAGGAAGCCGAAAGAATAGCTATGGAACTTTTGGAGAAAGTAGGCATACCCGATAAAGCCCATGCTTATCCAGCACAGCTATCGGGCGGGCAGCAACAGCGCGTGGCCATAGCCAGAGCGCTGGCCATGCAACCCAAGATAATGCTCTTTGATGAGCCAACCTCAGCCCTTGACCCCGAGATGATTAAAGAGGTGCTGGACGTCATGCTCCAGCTCGCTCGCGAGGGGATGACTATGGTAGTGGTTTCGCACGAAATGGGCTTCGTCAAAGCAGCAGCTGATAGGATTATCTTCATGGATGCTGGGAAGATAGTTGAAGAAGGGACGGTAGAGCAAATATTCAACAACCCTCGCGAGGAAAGGACCAAAGCTTTCTTGAGCAAAATCCTGATTTAGAGGCTACAGGGGAAGCTCTCCACCTTTGGCCTTGCC